>NZ_JACJOT010000019.1 GCF_014695715.1 Microcoleus sp. FACHB-68 | reverse complement strand
CTTGTTCCCCCCATGCTCGACTACTTACCCTATAGCAGCCTGTTCGGCTCAGTTTTTCAATGACTATCTCGGTGTGGTCGAAAGTGGCTGTGGGGATAATCCACCACTTTTAAAAAGTGTCAAATAAAAAGCCCCTTGTAATTAAGGGGCTTTTTAGAGAATAGAGACCTGGCACGGAGCTATTTTTCCAGAGGGCTACCCCTCAAGTATCTTTGCCGCTGCAGCGTTTCACCTCCGAGTTCGGGATGGAGTCGGTGTGGGTCCGCCGCGCCAAACGCACCAGGAAAAATTAGTGGGTTAACACAACCCTGAAGGCTGCATAGCAACAAGTTAGTCATTATCAATAGAAGGTGAGGTCAAGCCCTCGGTCTGTTAGAACGCCTTGGCTGCACCCATTACTGGGCTTCCACCTAGCGCCTATTAACGGATGTTCTCTCCGTGACCTTACTGGATTAACTCCATGAGAGCACTCATCTTGAGGTGGGCTTCCCACTTAGATGCTTTCAGCGGTTATCCGCTCCGCACTTGGCTACCCTGCGTCTACCGTTGGCACGATAACAGGTACACCAGCGGTGCGTCCTTCCCGGTCCTCTCGTACTAAGGAAGGCTCCTCTCAATGCTCTTGCGCCCGCACCGGATATGGACCGAACTGTCTCACGACGTTCTGAACCCAGCTCACGTACCGCTTTAATGGGCGAACAGCCCAACCCTTGGGACGTACTTCCGCCCCAGGTTGCGATGAGCCGACATCGAGGTGCCAAACCTCCCCGTCGATGTGAACTCTTGGGGGAGATCAGCCTGTTATCCCTAGAGTAACTTTTATCCGTTGAGCGACGGCCCTTCCACTCGGAACCGTCGGATCACTAAGGCCGTGTTTCCACCCTGCTTGAGTTGTGGCTCTTGCAGTCAAGCTCCCTTATGCCTTTACACTCTGCGGCTGATTTCCAACCAGCCTGAGGGAACCTTTGCGCGCCTCCGTTACTTTTTAGGAGGCGACCGCCCCAGTCAAACTGCCCACCTGAAACGGTTCCCTTCCCGGTTTACGGGTTAGGGTTAGAATTCTAGCTTCACTAGAGTGGTATCTCACCGGTGGCTCCAATTCCCCCGCAAGGGAATCTTCAATGCCTCCCACCTATCCTGCGCAAGTGAAGCCCGAACCCAATTCCAGGCTACAGTAAAGCTTCATAGGGTCTTTCTGTCCGGGTGCGGGTAGTCCGTATCTTCACAGACAATCCTATTTCGCCGAGCCTCTCTCCGAGACAGCGCCCAGATCGTTACGCCTTTCGTGCGGGTCGGAACTTACCCGACAAGGAATTTCGCTACCTTAGGACCGTTATAGTTACGGCCGCCGTTCACCGGGGCTTCAGTCGCCAGCTTTAGGGTTTCCCCCTGACCGACTTCCTTAACCTTCCGGCACTGGGCAGGCGTCAGCCCCCATACTGCGTCTTACGACTTGGCGGAGACCTGTGTTTTTGGTAAACAGTCGCCTGGGCCTCTTCACTGCGACCCACTTGCGTGGGCACCCCTTCTCCCGAAGTTACGGGGTCATTTTGCCGAGTTCCTTAGAGAGAGTTATCTCGCGCCCCTTGGTATTCTCAACCTCCCCACCTGTGTCGGTTTCGGGTACAGGTAATTTAGGCTTAACGTGTTTAGAGATTTTCTTGGAAGCCTGACCTCTACCACTTCCCCCCCGTAGGGGGTCGTACTCGCGCCTCAGCTCAGGACGTTTTCTCCGTCCCTCAACACCTTGTACGCTTGAACCGGTAACCAACATCCGGCTGGCGATTGCCTTCTCCGTCCCTCTGCACAAACCTAAATCAGTACGGGAATGTTAACCCGTTATCCATCGACTACGCATTTCTGCCTCGCCTTAGGCCCTGACTGACCCTCCGTGGACGAGCCTTGCGGAGGAACCCTTGGGGTTTCGGGGCATTGGATTCTTACCAATGTTTTCGCTACTCAAGCCGACATTCTCACTTCCGTTTCGTCCACACCTGCTTACCGCTAGTGCTTCTCACTACTGCGGAACGCTCCCCTACCGATACATAAATTACATATCCCACAGCTTCGGCAGGCCGCTTAGCCCCGTTCATTTTCGGCGCGAGAGCGCTTGACCAGTGAGCTATTACGCACTCTTTTAAGGTTGGCTGCTTCTAGGCAAACCTCCTGGTTGTCAATGCACTCCCACCTCCTTTATCACTTAGCGCCCATTTGGGGGCCTTAGCTGGTGGTCTGGGCTGTTTCCCTTTCGACGATGAAGCTTATCCCCCACCGTCTCACTGGCTGAGTGTACGCCTGGTATTCAGAGTTTGTCTCGATTTGGTACCGCTCTCGCAGCCCGCACCGAAACAGTGCTTTACCCCCAGGTTATAATCTCAACCGCTGCGCCTCAACACATTTCGGGGAGAACCAGCTAGCTCCGGGTTCGATTGGCATTTCACCCCTAACCACACCTCATCCGCCGATTTTTCAACATCGGTCGGTTCGGACCTCCACTTGGTGTTACCCAAGCTTCATCCTGGACATGGTTAGATCACCCGGGTTCGGGTCTATAAATTGTGACGAATTCGCCCTCTTCAGACTCGCTTTCGCTTTGGCTCCGGCTATTTTTGCCTTAACCTGCCACAACCTATAACTCGCCGGCTCATTCTTCAACAGGCACGCGGTCAGACGTTAAATCGTCCTCCCACTGCTTGTAAGCTGACGGTTTCATGTTCTATTTCACTCCCCTTGCGGGGTTCTTTTCACCTTTCCCTCACGGTACTGTTTCGCTATCGGTCACACAGGAGTATTTAGCCTTACGAGATGGTCCTCGCTGATTCACACGGGATTCCACGTGCCCCGTGCTACTCGGGATACAGCTGAGCGGTTCGGGTTTTTAACTACAGGACTTTCACCTTCTCTGGTGCCGCTTTCAATGGCTTCGTCTAACCTTTCCCGTCTCGTGATGCTGTCCCACAACCCCAACTGGTATTCCAGTTGGTTTAGGCTTTTCCCTTTTCGCTCACCACTACTGGGGGAATCTCTTTTGATTTCTTTTCCTCGGGCTACTAAGATGTTTCAGTTCGCCCGGTTGGCTCATTCCTGTCTATGTATTCAACAGGCTGTACTAGGGGTTGCCCCATTCGGAGATCTCCGGCTCAATGCTTGCTTCCAGCTCCCCGGAGCGTTTCGTCGGTCGCCACGTCCTTCTTCGCCTCTGTGTGCCTAGGTATCCACCGTCAGCCCTTTGTAGCTTGACCACGATCTTTTCTTTGATTGTCTGTGTGGCAATTGGCTCGTCACAACCTTTACGGCTGCGCTTCGCTGATTGCCTAACACTTTCTACCTGACTTGTTGCTATGCAGTTTTCAAGGTTCTGACTGGAATTTCATCCAGCAGGCTGGCTTGTTTTTGTTTCAAGTTCAGTTGCTGAAGTTTTTCCGCTGTTCTTTCTTTGCCTTTTCATCGAGCGGCTTCTCATTCTAACCGCTTTTTCTTTGATTTGGCAATGACGAGATGACTTTTTTTAGGTTTAGGCGTTGGCGGCAGATGTTTGGCGGTTGGTTGAGTGGAGGTAAGCGGACTCGAACCGCTGACATCTGCCTTGCAAAGGCAGCGCTCTACCAACTGAGCTATACCCCCACTAGAGAAGTTAATTTTGAGAGGTTTTTCCTCTTTTCTCACTTCTATTCAGGTGGGCCATCCTGGACTCGAACCAGGGACCTCACCCTTATCAGGGGTGCGCTCTAACCACCTGAGCTAATAGCCCATTTTCTGAACCGTTTAATAGTTTGAAAGCCTTGATTCTTCACCCGGTCACGACCTCGGGATATCTTCTCTCTGTCTGATGATTTTTACTCTTCCATGACAGATGAAGCGGGTCTCCCTATAAAGGAGGTGATCCAGCCACACCTTCCGGTACGGCTACCTTGTTACGACTTCACCCCAGTCATCAGCCCTGCCTTCGGCGTCCTCCTCCCTTGCGGGTTAGAGTAACGACTTCGGGCGTGGCCAACTCCCATGGTGTGACGGGCGGTGTGTACAAGGCCCGGGAACGGATTCACCGCAGTATGCTGACCTGCGATTACTAGCGATTCCTCCTTCACGCAGGCGAGTTGCAGCCTGCGATCTGAACTGAGGCTGGGTTTTCGGGATTAGCTCGACTTCGCAGTCTGGCTGCCCTCTGTCCCAACCATTGTAGTACGTGTGTCGCCCAGGACGTAAGGGGCATGCTGACTTGACGTCATCCCCACCTTCCTCCGGTTTGTCACCGGCAGTCTCCCTAGAGTTCCCAACTTAATGATGGCAACTAAGGACGAGGGTTGCGCTCGTTGCGGGACTTAACCCAACATCTCACGACACGAGCTGACGACAGCCATGCACCACCTGTGTTCGCGCTCCCTAAGGCACCCCCTCCTTTCAAAGGGGTTCGCGACATGTCAAGTCCTGGTAAGGTTCTTCGCGTTGCATCGAATTAAACCACATACTCCACCGCTTGTGCGGGCCCCCGTCAATTCCTTTGAGTTTCACACTTGCGTGCGTACTCCCCAGGCGGGAAACTTAACGCGTTAGCTACGGCACGGCCCGGGTCGATACAGGCCACACCTAGTTTCCATCGTTTACGGCTAGGACTACTGGGGTATCTAATCCCATTCGCTCCCCTAGCTTTCGTCCCTCAGTGTCAGTGCAGGCCCAGTAGAGCGCTTTCGCCACCGGTGTTCTTCCCAATCTCTACGCATTTCACCGCTACACTGGGAATTCCCTCTACCCCTACCACACTCTAGCCTTTCAGTTTCCACTGCCTTGACAAGGTTGAGCCTTGCTCTTTGACAGCAGACTTGAAAGGCCACCTGCGGACGCTTTACGCCCAATCATTCCGGATAACGCTTGCATCCTCCGTCTTACCGCGGCTGCTGGCACGGAGTTAGCCGATGCTTATTCCTCAGGTACCGTCATTTTTTTCTTCCCTGAGAAAAGGGGTTTACAACCCAAGAGCCTTCGTCCCCCACGCGGTCTGGCTCCGTCAGGCTTTCGCCCATTGCGGAAAATTCCCCACTGCTGCCTCCCGTAGGAGTCTGGGCCGTGTCTCAGTCCCAGTGTGGCTGGTCGTCCTCTCAGACCAGCTACAGATCGTCGCCTTGGTGAGCCTTTACCTCACCAACTAGCTAATCTGACGCGAGCTCATCAAAAGGCAATTAATTTTTTACCTTCCGGCACATCGGGTTTTAGCAGCGGTTTCCCCCTGTTGTCCCCGTCCTTTTGGCAGATTCTCACGCGTTACTCACCCGTCCGCCACTAAGGTATTTCTACCTCCGTTCGACTTGCATGTGTTAAGCAGACCGCCAGCGTTCATCCTGAGCCAGGATCAAACTCTCCGTTTGGTTTGGCTCCGGTATTTCTCATGGTTCCGGTTCCTTTCACTTACTGATTACTCAGCTCGTTCTAATTTCTTCTTGACCCGGTTGAATGTTTCTGGCTTTCAAACTATTATTTTTTCTAGGTTCAGGGCGCTTCGAGGCGTCTCGCTTTCGCGTCGCTTCCTCTTGAGCGCTTTACTAATCTATCAACTCAACTGAGCTCTGTCAACCC
>NZ_JACJOT010000018.1:300000-487706 GCF_014695715.1 Microcoleus sp. FACHB-68 | reverse complement strand
TTAAAAGTGGTGGATTATCCCCACAGCCACTTTCGACCACACCGAGATAGTCATTGAAAAACTGAGCCGAACAGGCTGCTATAGGGTAAGTAGTCGAGCATGGGGGGAACAAGGAAGTTGAAACCTTGACACAGAACGGATGAGAGCTTAGTTAGTAAAAAAAACAGATGGGTCTGCTAGAGTGATGCCCAATCCGGTTTATGTAAACTACTAATTAATCAACCAGTGTTTAACCAATGATAGTTGATTAAATTTTTGCTCTCCTATTTCGTTTCCTGAAGAACACAACATATTCTTATTAAAACCTCTTCTAATTCATCCAGGGTTTCAAAATGTTTGTTCACCAAGGGTTAATCTACTAACAACCATAATCTCTCAGCTGGTTGTAGTTATGGCGAATAGGGGGGTAAAAACTCGCTCTCTATTCCTTGAGGTAATTTAACTTCTTTAGGCTATTCTGGGTTTTGGGTGAATTTCGTATAATGAGATACATAAAACTTCTCAACTAGCTATGGACTTTCATCTTGACCTGGGGGGGGGTAACAAGGAAGCTGAAATCTTGACAGAGAAAGGATGAGAGCTAGGTAAACAAAAAAAGAGGGGTTGGCTATAGTGACAAGCAAACCCAAAAATCAAAAAAATGCTAATCCAATTTTAGCACGAGCATCTAGAGAAGCAACTGGGCCGCCCTCAGTTCCTCATACTACAGATTCTAATTAACATTATTCAAGTCAAAAACGAAGTCAAACTATAAACAATAGCTCAAGTGTTTCCGCCGTAGATAACTTGTGAAGGAAGACGCAGAAAGATACAAAGATTCTTAGATTTACCCAGATTAACACTCAGGAGCTTATTGTGGCCCATCATCACTTATTGGCTAGAGAACTCGGTGCCAAAAAAGCCGAACCAGAAGTTGTACATAACGATACTTAGGCAATTGTAACCAGGAGGAACAAGAAAGTGTCCTCTCCCCAGTTTTAGAAAGATTCAAAGATTATCAAATAGTGGGATTAGGAGACCGAGAGTTTTGTTCTCTAAATTTAGCTACTTGGCTACAGGCAAGGAATGTCGGATTTTGTTTAAGGTCAAAAAAGAAGAGTTGTCTAGAAGTCGAAAATCAAATTTGGCAGCGATTGGATGAGTTACCAATTAACCCGGGAGTTTCATTATACTATCAAGGAAAAAGAATTCGGAAAACTGGCCCAGTCTCAGGATTTGCTCTGGCAGCGAAATGGAAAAGAAACGACCGAGGTCAAACCAAAAAAGGGCCTTAGTTTATCTTGACTAATCTGGAAAGTTTAACGGTTGTCATTCAAGCGCATAAAAGAAGAATGGGCCTTGTTGACGAAGGCTGCCGTCAGGCATAGAAATGTTCCGGGACTGTAAGAGTGGGGGCTATAACGAACGAAAGCACTCTTTTAAGAGGAGATCGATTAAAATCAATGATTTTGGTGATGTATCTGGCTTATTTACAGTCAACCCTGCGAGGGAGTGAAATCAACAGGCATCAGGGACAAAACTATGTCTGTCGTCCAAAAGAATCTGGGAGAATCTATCGAAGAGGCAGCACCTTTGATGTTGGGTTAGATGGAGAAATATGGGTGAAAAATTTGGAACAATATCACCTACAGCTCGCAAAATTAACCAGTAATTCCTCCCATAAACGCCGTTTTTATCAGCGAGGTATAAGGGCGGAAACCATTATCCGCTCTATTTCCTAGCTCTCTTGTTACCCCTTTAACATCTTGACACCCTCATCAATCTACCCAACCTGACTGTTGAAAGTTCTACTCAACAACCGAAGCAATTTTTTTTGAAATTACGATTTTTGGGGGAAACGAGTTATTGTCCCCACTGTCATAATCCGAGTGATAAATTGCATTAAACTTGGCCCGTATTGATTCGCTATCTGCCAGGTTTTAGTCAATCAGTTTATTTACATATACCCCGGCGTTGGTTTTACTGTACTTTCTGTCAACGATATTGGACTGAACGGCTGAGTTTTGTCCGTTGGGAACTACCCTACACACAACGCTATGAAGAGGCTATTTATAGCAACTGCCAAGGCGGTTAGGACTACCGACTAAAGATGTCATCGTGACCCGCTATCGTCTGCTCTATCATGCCTAAGCCCTACAGTTACGACTTCCGTCAGAAAGTGATCCAAGCCATCGAGTTAGATGGACTCAAGAAACAGGAGGCGAGTGAACTGTTCAATATCAGCCGCAATACGATCAACCTGTGGTTGAAACGCAAAGCCCAAACGGGAGATGTTCAAGCATTGCCCAACCGCCCCCCAGGTAACAATCATAAAATCACAGACTGGGAGAAGTTTCGGGCGTTTGCCAAGACTCATGGGGACAAAACCCAGGTGGAGATGGCGCAACTGTGGCAGGGTGACATTAGTGAGCGCACAATCTCAAGAGCGCTGAAGAAAATTGGGTTTACACGAAAAAAAAGACCTACGGCTACCTCGAACGGGATGAGTCAAAACGGCAAACGTTCATAGAGCAGTTGGCTAAGTGGGGGGATGAAACGATTGTTTATGTGGATGAAGCAGGCATGGACAACCCTTGAAGACTACGGTTTTGGCTGGAACCCAAGAGGGCAAAGGTTTCATGCCTTGAAGTATTGACGACGACAAGGGCGAGTCAATATGATCGCAGCCCTTTGTCAGGAACAACTGATGGCTCCGTTTACTGTCGAAGGAGCCTGTAATCGGGTTGTATTTGAGATTTGGTTGGAAAGCTGCCTAATTCCTTTACTGAAACCGGGGCAGGTAGTGGTCATGGATAATGCCACCTTTGATAAAGGGGGTCGCATTGAACAACTAATTCACGAAGCCGGCTGTCAGTTGTTGTACTTACCTGCTTATTCACCGGACTTTAATAAGATTGAGCGATGTTGGTCTTGGCTCAAAAGTCGAATTCGCAAGCAGCTCGAGCAGTTTGAGTGTTTACGTGATGCGATGGAGTACGTCCTACACCTAGCGTCCTAACCGCCCTGGCGGTTGCTATACAAACCAAAGTGGATCAACTTTTAGCCCAGTTAACCCCTCAAGTGATTGCTTCCATCACTGGCTATTGCTTCATTCTGGATGCTATATCTGCCCTAAATCCCATTTAAATTGGTATTAATAGAGAATCGGCAACCTGTTGAGAAATCAAATTCAAAAAGATTTGAAAACAATACGTATTCAGGTGAGAAAACTCCCAAAAGAAATTTCTACCGTTAAAGGTTCTACGATTCCATATAAATAGGTTGCTTGGAATCGCCATTGCACAGCTCCTTAGGGCTTCGCTCCGCCGAAGGCGTATGGTTTAATTCCTTTCTTTGTAATTTTCCTTCCAGTCAGCGTCTTTAATCCAATTCGGGTTTCATCTTCGCAGAAACATCGAATTTTAGCTGGGGTCAATAATAAATTTAACGCCACCCAATGAAGCATGCTAAGTTGACTGCGAAGTTTTTTTAAAAGCCTCGATCTCGGCTTTGTCTTGCTTAATACTTTGGGGGCGAGTCAGTCTGGGTGAGGCTTTTAGGCGATAGTAAACTAGCTTATGTGCTGTTTTATATCTCGCTTTAATTCCCAAACTTTTCTCCAACCACTCGACAATTTCTTGATAATCATTGAATCCTTGTTCGTGCTGCAATTTTTGGTCAAGCGCTTTTTCTGCACACGATGGGATAGCGCGGGGTCTTGCAGAAGACTGTTTTTGCTCCATTAATGATTCTATTGGGCTTGTTTGATACTGCTGTATCCATTTTTGGGCCGTCACCCGATGGCGACCTATCATCACAGCTGCTTGGGAAAGGGTTGGTGCATTGCCGGTTTTAAGTAGATATAATACTTGAACCCTTTCTTTTCCAGTGGCAGTTTTTTGACGAGCTAGTATTTGTTTAAGTTCTTCTGCCGTTTCCGTAATTTCCAGTCTGGATACTCCGGCCATTGCCGATCCTCCCTCTTGACTTCTCTCAACGCATTTGTTGCACAATTTCAAAGAATTCGTATAACTGGTGTTGGGTAGCAGCTCTAAAGAGTGTCATCAATTCAACCAAATCACAGAAGCAGCCTAAATAAATCGCACCTAAAAAGTTGGTACCTCGTTTATCATAGCGGGTCGCGATTGCAAGGGTACTGCTTGAGCTTGGCAAAAAAGTTTTCAATCAGGTGGCGGGCCTGGTATAAATCTTTGTCGTAATCGCGCAGTATGCAGCGGTTACGCTTTGGCGGAATCACTGCTGTCTTGCCTTTGCTCTCAAGTAGCTCAATCACCCGCCTATCCGCGTCGTGTGCCTTATCAGGCAGCAGGGTGTCAGCTAGGAGGTCAGCTAGGAGGTCAGGCAAGAGCTGACAAGCTCTATCTACATCCCATGCGTCCCCAGGTGCGAGGTGAAAACTTAGAGGATTTCCTAAGGCATCTACCGCCGCCTGAATCTTGGTACCTAATCCACCTTTGCTGTAACCAATTGCTTCTCGCTGTGCTTCCCCGCCTTTGCGCCCCCACTATGCTGGTGAGCGCGGACAATGGCCCTGATCAATCATGGCATATTCGTTGTCTGCATCTTCTGCCAAGTGCTGAAATACCCGCCCCACACACCACTGCTTGACCATCGGGTGTTCGCGTAGCGTGCCAAAGGCATAGCGTGTGTGAATCACTCGGAAATCTCCAAATCGTTCCGGCAAGTCTCTCCTGGGAATTCCTGCCCGATAGCGGTACAAAACGGCCTCAACAAATAACCGATTGTGTTTAGGCGTCACTCCGACCGTTCCTTCTCGTCTGGGCAGTAAGTCTTTTATTCGCTCCCATTGGTCATTTCGCAGCGCGTAACGTCGAATCATCTGTCTTCTCTGCTTAGCTTCCCCTCGATAGTTCTAGTCCAGTCAAACTAATTGATGACACGCCATAGGGCTATTGCACGATTTTTTGTCGTCTATCCCAGTGGCACCTCAAAAGCTTCTACTGGGTCTTGACTCGTGAGATAGTTTTGCTTGAGTTAACTTACCTCCAAATGATGGGATAGGTCTGCTTTTTTGGGCATCGGTTTTTCCTAATTTTTTCTAACGGCTGTATATGTAGTCTATAATAACCGGATTTGGGATGAATCGATTTCGACGATTGAGTAACGATTACGAGGGATATTCAGAGGTGAGCGAAGCGATGATTTATGGTTCCTTGATTCACCTCATGGTCAAGCGATTAGCCACTTAATATTTACTTAATAAATCAGCAATGAACACTTGCACTCTGTCTTTCACTTTGTTCGCGATGTTGGCCGTCTTTGTCAATTGCCATAAGTTTTTATCGTCTTTTACTGTTAGAAATACTCTTAACGAGGGTAATGACATTATTTTAACCTCTTGAGTCTTTCTAAAAAATTTTTACTTAGTGTACTTTATTTTTGTCTAACTACTTAGATGCTGATTGGGCCTCACGGATCAAGCCATTAAATAGAAAACGGCCTTTCAGGGAAAACTCAGGTTGCTTGATTTTGAGGTGAGTTAGCAAACCTAAAAAAATTATTAAAAAATGGAAGTTTTCTTTGCAACTTTTTCTGGCTCTAACCTAAATAATTAGCAAGCAAGCTGCACCTTAATTATAGCAGAACTCGCTTGCCAATTATTTCAGGCTCAAATTAAACGCAGTGCTGTTAAAACCTAACCCTAAATTTTGCCACTTGCTTAAGCCACTTCTGCTACTTTGATCTCTGCCACTTCTTTCTTGGCAGGAGTTGCGCTATAGATATCAATTAAGCGCTCCAGTTGCTGTACCCGCTGATTCCGCTTGGCAATCATTGAAGAGAGATCCGGCATTTCCTGCCAGCAGTGGGAGCAAAACCAGTAAACACCATTATGACGAGCGTGGCGGAGTAGTTGGTTGGAGCAGCAAGGACAAGCGTTCATAATATTTTAAACCAGTTTAGAAATCGAGCAATGATTGAGCCAAAAATTAACTGAGTGCTGTACTTAACCCCTAAAAGCTTTGGAAAGTCACTTATGTTTTAGGGAAAGTCTTTTTCAACCGAGGCGGCCTTCTTTAGGGTTATAGAATCGCTCTAAGCGCATTAGAAACACGACGATGGGTAACTGAACGATCCAAGGGGCTGAGGCAAAACCCCAAAAGAAACACACGACGGCAGTTAAGGCAGCGAGAGTAAAAGAAAGGTCTTTAGAGGTTCGCAGATAAACCCAGGCTGCTAAGAAGGCGATGGTCAGTAAAAGTAAATAAGAATAGGGCAACCTCTCCACCTCCATGTATGCTAGCCAGTGGTTAGAACTGAACTGCTTTAATAAAAAGATTAGAACTTAACTGTGAAGAACTTGTGAAGGCTAAGAATTTTTTTTACAAGCACTCCAATCTCACCAACTAACGGCAAGGCTTATCCCAACAGTGTTTGCTCAATCAAGGTGAACGCCTCGCCGCTTTTTGTAACAAAAATATTACTCACACATAAGTGTGTGCTACCAGTGTGTCCTCTGATACCAATATAGGGTGATAATCTGCGATCCCAAAGCCGAAGTCATACCGTTAACGTAAGCAACTTAAGCAGTTTATGGGGATACACCGGCAGTCAACTTCTCGATTCGTTGGGTTCGCTTTGACTTCAAAACCGGCCTGTAGCGAGCCAACCGCCCTCCCTTAAGATTTCTTTACAAACTGCGGAATATACGGATATCCTTAACAATTAATTCGGAATTTGCGGCTTGTGGTTTTTGCTAGTGATCCCGTTATTGCTGTAACTTTTTTGGTTAAAGAGACACCTCAAGCCACAGAATCATCACCCATGAGATCAGTAACCAAACCTTAATTAAGCAGGCTAAACAATTTAGGGCAATGTGCCGGCAGTCAACGCCTCAATTGATTCAAATCACTTTGACCTAAACTTCATTGACGGCAAGCTAAGCGCACGGGTCTTAACACTTCCTTACAAATTGCGGAAAATACTGAGATTACTTAATCTAAAATTCCGGATTTATAGTCGCAGTTTTTGTCAATTGTGGCGTAACGACTTTTGCCATTTTGGGTGAGACGCTATGCCAAACAGAATCATGACTGATGAGATGCGCGATGACAAAACGCCTGACGAGGTCATTGTCCGCGCACAGCCGCGCCAACCTGTTACAGATCCCACCCTGGGCATTTCCGTTTCAGTTGATCGAGAAGGCACCCCCCAACACCGGCTTGTGACAATTGGAGACTCCCTAACACATGGCTTTCAAAGTGGGTCCATATTTAATACAAACCTCTCCTACCCCGCCATCATTGCCTGGGAAATGGACTGGGACGAGAAATTCCGTCACCCACTGCCCTACAGCGGCTGGGGGGGATTGCCTTTTAACATAGAAGCGCTGATTCGCCGGTTAGAACAACAGTTTGGCGACAAGCTGGACTGGTGGGAATTAGCCGGTGCTGTGTTTTCAGTACATCAATATATGGCTGATGTAGAAGAGTGGTGGGAACGCGGTCCCGGTTCTCGCATCCCCAACCAAAAAGGAATTAACCACAACTTGGCAGTTTACGGCTGGGATTTGCGCGATACTCTCTCGCGCAACGCAGATATCTGCCGGCAACTCCTCGAAGAACCCAAAGATAATTTGTTTCGCCAGATTGTCGAGAATGCCAACGAACGCGCCGCCTTATACGTTTTGGACTCAGCACGGGACACTCAGGGTAAGGCACTCACGCCCCTAGAAGCGGCAGCAGAACTGGGCAAAGACGGAACCCACGAAACCGGCACCGGCGACGGCATTGAAACGCTGATTATCTTTCTAGGCGCGAACAATGCTTTGGGCAGTGTTATTCAACTGAAGGTGGCGTGGAGCCAAGATGGTTATGACGATTTGGATCGCAAACAACAGTTTACTGTTTGGAATCCGATTCACTTTAAAAAAGAGCTAGACGAAGTTGTTGCCCAAGTCAAAAAGATGAAGGCGCGGCACGTTATTCTGGCAACCGTTCCCCATGTCACGATTATCCCCCTTGCCCGTGGTGTGGGCGAGAAGGTGGCACCGGGTTCTCGATATTTCCCTCACTATACGCGTCCCTGGATTAGTGATCGAGATTTCAATCCGAAAGATCACCCGTGCATCACTGAACTGGAGGCGAGAGCGGTTGATAGTGCGATTGATCAATATAATGAAGCGATTACGGAAGCGGTACGTGGTGCCCGCAAAGACGGCCTGGATTGGTATCTATTCGATGTTGCTGGCATCATGGATCGCTTAGCTTACCGGCGCTATATTGATGACCCCTTAGCCAGACCTGAATGGTGGACTCCCTATGAGCTTCCTGCTGAGCTTCAAGCGCTTTCACCTGTGCCGAATTCTCGCTTTTTTACTTCAGAGATGGTTGCCGGCGAAGCGGTTCGCACCAATGGCGGTTTATTTTCTCTTGATGGCATTCATCCGACAACGATTGGTTATGGAATATTAGCCCAGGAATTTATTAACATCATGCAGCAAGCCGGTGTGAAATTTTATCTGGGGGATGGTCGCACTCAGCGAAATGGGCCGGTTCGGGTAGATTTCAATCGGTTGATTGCCCTGGATACACTAATTTCTGACCCACCGCGCTCTCTCTCCAATCAATTGGATTTAATTGCTTGGCTTGACCAACGATTGAAAATATTTAGTCGTTTGTTAAGGCGGGGTGCTTGAGTTGGGAGTTGTGGGTTAGGGGTGAGCGGGAATTCTGAGAAAAACAGAATTCTCGCAAAAACCGGCATCGGGGGAGAGTGCATTCAATTCGGGTCAAGCTCACTCCTCAATTTTCTCTTCCCCAGGATGCCTCAGTTGCGATGAATTCCCCATAAGCCCAATTCTTGATAGATTTTACTAGCCTTATTTCATCGCTAAAATTCCCCAGCGCACTCCCTCGAATAAATAGTAGCCGCCAATTAGAATTAGCACCACGCTCGCAAAGCGAATGATGGTTTGAGAGTAGTTGAGTAAAAAGCGGGTTTGTTTGACGAAACCTGTGAAAAGACTGGCAAAGAAAATAATTGCTGTATAACCAAGTGAATAACTGATCATCGTCAGTGTGCTTAAAACTTGGGAACCCGTTGCGCCGCCGGCAGTGAGAACGGCAAACATAACCGGACTGGTACAGGGAGAACTTAACAGTGCGAAGGTTAACCCGACACCATAAGGGCCAGCAATTGGTAATTTAAAATCAATTTGGGGTAAAGCCAGAGGCACGATGCCGGCTAAATTTAGCCCCATCAGCACAATAATTGCACCCACTGCGATTTGGATGTAACCCCGAAAATAAATCATCACCGCCCCAGCAAAGGAAGAAAAGAACCCAAATAAGCTGAGAATAGTGACAACGCCTAAAACAAATGAGCCGGCTTTGATAAAGGCATCCCAACGAGAGGTAATTTCGCGGGTGCCGATGTAGCTGAGATTAACCGGCAGTAGCGATAAAATGCAGGGCGAGATACTCGCAATCAGTCCGCCGACAAAGGCTAAGGGAATTAAAACGAACGGGTTATTCGTTACTTTAGATTCAAACCATCCCTGATAACTTTCGGCTACTCCGAAAACGAAATTCTCAAAAGGTTCGGATAAAAACCGCAAGTTGAGCCGGCTGTAAATCAGAACCAGTAAAACTGATCCCCCAAACAGCGCCCCCAATATTAGGATTTTTGAATGATTGCTTTTAGGGAAGTTTTGGGTGAACCATTTGGTGCGATTCATTTTTATTTTAGAGTTTAGATTGCAGATAAAGTTAAATCTGGTAAAAATTATAAGTCAGTTGATTTTGATTAAATCAAATCAATGATAAATTACCAAAATTTAACCTGAAAAAGGGCAGTTGATTACAAGGTCAATTGGTAAAGTTGCGCGGCCCTTGATAGCCGGAATAATCTGCAAGTGCCTCTAAAGGAAGTCCACCGGGAGGGTATAAATAACCGTTAATTTCCCAAGTGGGGAAAGCTCTGATCTTCGCTTGCCGGCACAAGTCGGTTTGAGGGTTTTTGCCGGCAGGATCGCACTCAATATAATTGATTTGGCTGGCTGCTTCTGAGCCAAAACGATAAAGCTGCCTCTGACAGGTTGAACACCAGTAAGTGCCATACATTTTAGCGCCGGCTTGTTTGAGATGCATCGCTAAAGCCAGTTTTCCGGGAATGGCGCTTGTTTTGGTTTTTTGTTTAGCCGTGTTCAAGTTGCGTTGATATTCTGCTACCTTTTTCTGCGCCTGGGCTTTTTTGGGATGGGTTGCCGGCACAGCTTTCATCTGCGTGATTGCTGCTTGCCACTTGCTAGAAACCAAGTTCCAATCATCCGGAGATTGAGCAGTTTGAGAGAGGGTTGCCGCACTCAAGGCTGTATCTTGCGCCCATTCAAACGGATCGGCACCGTTTGGTAAGGCAGTTTGAGCAGTTTGATTGTTGGGTGCCGGTTTCGCCGGCGCAGCGGATTTGGGTGCAGGTGCAGCTTGCGGGGGTGGCGCTGCCGGTGGGGTTGGAGGCGGTGCCGGTTCCCCACACCCAGCCACCAGTAATAGCAGCGCGATCGCTGTCGTACGGATGGTGAGGGCACGTAGGCTAACTAATTGGGGTTGCATGGCTTTCATAGAGGAAGATGCTTGGCTTTTCCGAAAGGCTCCTCTTCAGTTTTAGCCTGAGAACTCCCTTAACAGTGAGAATATAAATACTTTTTTATAATTGCGCTATCAATCCACTATTTTTGTAATGCGCCGGCTCACTTCAGCCTGTAAAAATGGCCGGCACTTCCCCTTCTTCAATTATTCAATTGCATTTACCACTGCCCAAGCTTGATTTAAAACCTCAGAAGCCTGGGCTGCTTGTTGATTTTCAGTTAAAGACTTAGCCATGTAAACTAAAATTCTTCCTTTGTCTAAGGTATTTGGGATTTTTTGGGCAACTTGTAACGCGCGTTCGACTTGTCCGGATGCAGCCAAGGACGAAGAAATGCTGCCAAATAATCCGTGTCTAATCGCATCATCCTTCTGGGAATCTGCTATATGCAAAGCTCGTTCGACTTGCCCCAATGAAGTTAATTTAGAAACGAGGAAACTTAACAACCGAGATTGAGTAAAAGAATCAATTTCAAGCGTTCTTACCACTTGTAAAACTTTTTCGGCTTGGGCAGATGACGTTAAGTTGAAAATGATTTGACTGAACAATTCAGTTTTCAGGGAAGCAATGGAAGAATTTACCTTGATGGTTTGCGCCACCTCCAACGCTGGTTCAACTTTTCCGGCTTTTAGCAACTTAGTAGCGATGCTAGACAATACCCAAGGTTGACGAAATTCAGTGAGTGTTTTTACCAATTGCAAGGCGCGATCAGTTTGTCCTAAGTCTGCCCTTTTTTCAACAATCATACGCAGCAGATCGAATTTGCGATCTTCAGTATGAATGGTTTGTACGAGTTGTAAAGATTGGGAGAAAAACGCCTCGCTTTGCTTTTCGTCACCGGCTTTGGCGTGTAAGCCGGCTAATTGAATCAATACCTGAGCTTTTGCATCGTTATCTGGTATCGTTTGCGCGACTTGTAAAGCGTGGCTAACGTGTCCTAATGATGCCATTGAACTTGCAATGCCATGCAACACAGGGCTTTTTCCATAAGGACTTGTGACCATTTCTGCGATCTGCAAGGCGCTATCAATTTGTGCAGCTTCAACGAATTTGACAGCAATATCTCTCAACACCCAAGAGTTTTCGGTTTCATTATTATAGGTTTTGGCTAGTTGAAAAGCGCGATCAAAGTTTCGCGTTTCAACTAACTTGGCACCAATTTTACTCACCGCATGAGCTTGCCAAGATTCAACAGAACTGCTTTGTGCAAGCTGTAAGGCTTTATCAAAGTTTCCCGTTTCTGCTAATGTTACAGCAATCTCGCTCAATACACGGGCTTTCTCCATTTTGTCTGGAATGGATTGTGCTGCTTGAATTGCGCGATCAGTTTGTCCTGCTTTTGTTAACTGGATAACAACCGGCTGCAAGGCAGAGGTTTTCATAGAGTTATCTTTGATGCTTTGTGCGACTTCCAAGGCTTGATCGAGTTTTTTATCCTCTACTAAGTTAATTACGATTGAATGTAATGCTGAGGCTGTATCAGAGTTACTTCTAATCATTTGTGCAACTTGCAAGGCTTGCTCAAATTTTCTGGCTTTTGCCAATTCTGAGGCAAGCTGACTCAGCATCCTGGGTTTGATGATAATATGCGAGACAGATTGGGCGAACTGTAAAGCCGGCTCATATTTTCCCGTTTTAACTAAGTGAGCGGCGATTTGTGAAAAGCTGTGAACCATTGGACCGGCAACCATTTTTCTCAGAAATTTATCTTTGATGTTTGGCTGATGTTGCAAAGATTGAGCGAGAAGTTGCAATGCTTGCTCTGTTCTTCCCACTGCTACTAACTTGGAAGCAATATAACTCAATACCGCAGCTTTTTGATAGGGATCTGAGATGGTTTCTACCACCTGCAAAGATTGAGAAAACAGTTTTTCAGCTTGCTCTGTTTGGTGGAGAGAAATAAAGAGGATGCCGGTTTCAGCCAATAGGGCAGCTTTTGAGGCAAGCTTGTTAAAGACGAGTAACTTCTCCTGTTCAGGACTAGGACTGAATGACAAGGCAGGGAGATTTGATGAGATGCCGATAGTTGTGAGAAAAGGGTGAGGGATGAAGGTAGCAAAAAGGGTGATCAGGACGAGGAGGATTTTTTGAGTTCGCATAGTTTCAAGGGGAATGAATGGTTGGTTAAGTGCCGGCACACACCGGCATTTAACTATTCACTCCTGCCGGCTTCATTTCCCTAAAAAATGAGAGAGCCGGTTTTATCCTTCAATCGCATTGGGTTGGCAATTTCAGCAAACACCTTCGTAGCCATGAGCTAGCCAAATTATTAAAGTAGCGATACCTTTACATCTACATCAAGCAATCACTTTTGTTTTTCCTGACGCACCCGATTTTGACTTGCGCTTCACCACAATTTCCACATCACAACCCAGCGCATTGAGAAACCGAAAGCACCTTTCTGTTGAAAAACCTGTCAGTTTCCCTCTCATCAAAGCAGAAACTTTCGGCTGGTCAATTCCAAGCAGTTCCGCCGCTTCAGTTTGAGTGAGGTGGCGTTCAAGTAAAAATGAATGTTGAATACTTCTGCACTCGCCTGAAACACCCCTTAAGATCAAAGGTGAAGAAATATTTCCGGGTTTAGGCTATGAAACGCATCGTTCTGATTGCTGGGTTTGAATCGTTCAACACCGGCTTATACCGGCAAGCGGCGAAACTGGCAACCGCTCGCTGTCCAGATTTGG
This sequence comes from Microcoleus sp. FACHB-68, assembly GCF_014695715.1. NCBI lineage: Bacteria > Bacillati > Cyanobacteriota > Cyanophyceae > Oscillatoriales > Microcoleaceae > Microcoleus > Microcoleus sp. FACHB-68. The sequence continues at coordinate 474,417 of NZ_JACJOT010000018.1, read as the reverse complement.
ATATTCGGGTATTTAGTGATCGTGACATCTCCAGCCAACCAGAGGCAATCGCAACGGCTTTGCAAGAGGCGGATGTGTTCTTTGGCAGTCTGCTGTTTGATTACGATCAAGTGCTTTGGCTGCGCGATCGCACGCAACATATCCCCATTCGCTTAGTGTTTGAGTCTGCGCTGGAATTGATGAGTTTGACGCAGATCGGGGCGTTCAAAATTGGGGATAAACCCAAGGGAATGCCGAAGCCGGTTAAGTTTATTTTGGATAAATTTAGCAATGGCAAAGAGGAAGATAAACTTGCGGGATATATTAGCTTTTTAAAGACAGGGCCAAAGCTTTTAAAATATGTGCCGGTGCAAAAAGTTCAAGACTTACGCAACTGGTTAATTATTTATGGTTATTGGAATGCCGGCGGTTCTGAAAATGTGGCGTCTATGTGTTGGACGCTGGCGGAGAAATATTTGGGGTTAAAGGTCGGGGAAATTCCGCTGCCGGTGGAAACTCCAAACATGGGATTATTGCACCCAGATTACCCCGGTTATTTTGACTCACCCCGGCACTATTTAGAGTGGTATCAGCACAGAGTCAAAGGTCAATACTCTACCCCATGCCCAACCGTTGGTATTTTATTATACCGCAAACACGTTATTACAAAACAGCCCTATATTCCCCAAATGATCCGTCATTTTGAAGCGGCAGGATTAATTCCTTTACCGATATTTATTAATGGTGTTGAAGGTCATGTAGCGGTTAGAGATTGGATGACAACGGCTTATGAAACTGAACAGCGCCGACAGGGCAATAATGAGACCTTATCTTTATCTAAAGATGCCGTAGAAGTCGATGCTATTGTTTCTACAATTGGCTTTCCTTTAGTTGGTGGGCCGGCAGGTTCAATGGAAGCAGGCCGGCAAGTGGAAGTTGCGAAGCGTATTCTTTCTGCTAAAAATGTACCCTACATTGTTGCGGCACCTTTATTAATTCAAGATATTCACTCTTGGACTCGCAAAGGAGTTGGAGGATTGCAAAGTGTTGTTTTATATGCTTTACCCGAATTAGATGGGGCAATTGATACCGTTGCGCTTGGGGGTTTGGTGGGAGAAGATATTTATTTGGTTCCGGAACGGTTGCAGCGTTTAACCGGCAGATTAAAACACTGGATTGAATTAAGAAAAACAAAGCCGGCAGATCGGCGAATTGCAATCATTTTATATGGCTTTCCGCCAGGATATGGTGCAACCGGCACCGCAGCTTTATTAAATGTGCCGAAATCGCTTCTGAAGTTCCTTCACGCACTCAAAGAACAAGGTTATACGGTTGGAGAATTACCTGAAGATGGGGAAGAATTAATCCGTTGGGTGAAAGAGGCGGATGAAGGAACCACAGATGCACACAGATTAACACAGATGGAAGGTCAAGATATGGGCGTTGAGCAGCGTCTATCTGCGAATAATACTGTCAATGTTAAAACTCTAGAAGAATGGTTAGGATATCTGCTTAAAACTCGCATTGAAAAGCAGTGGCAATCTCTGACAGGCACAGGTATTAAAACTGATGGAGAGGAATTTCAGATTGGTGGCATCCAATTGGGGAATGTTTGGATTGCGGTACAGCCTCCTTTAGGCGTTGCCGGTGATCCAATGCGGTTAATGTTTGAGCGGGATTTAACGCCACATCCTCAATATGCTGCGTTCTATAAATGGCTACAAAATGATTTTAATGCCCATGCAGTTGTTCACTTCGGAATGCACGGCACAGTTGAATGGTTGCCTGGCTCTCCTCTGGGAAACACCGGCTATTCTTGGTCGGATATTCTCTTAGGAAATTTGCCGAATCTCTATATCTATGCGGCCAATAATCCTTCGGAATCAATTTTAGCAAAACGTCGCGGTTATGGCGTGTTAATTTCTCATAATGTCCCGCCTTATGGACGTGCCGGCTTGTATAAAGAATTAATAACTCTCAGAGATTTAATTTCCGAATACCGAGAAGATCCGCAGAAAAACTCTGCACTGAAGGAAGCGATTTGCCAGAAAATTGTAGATGCCGGCGTTGAAGCCGATTGTCCCTTTGAAGATGCCAAAAAATTTGGGATTGCTTTCACTCCAGAAAATGCCAGGATGTTCAGTAAGGATGCACTTTCACAGTATTTTGTCAAGGTTTATGAATACCTGCAAATCGTAGAACAACGATTATTTTCCTCTGGGTTGCACACCCTTGGAGAACCGCCGAATGAAGAAGCGTTAAAATCCTATCTTAATGCTTACTTTGGAGAAGATATCTCAGAGGATGCTATAAAGATTGCCGGCTCCAAAAATGGCAACTCGTTAACAAATGGGGGTTCAATAGAGAAACTAGAAGCCGCTTTCAAAATCCAAACTTTACTCGCACAAACGACAGACGAATTAACCAATCTTTTACGGGGATTAAATGGTGAATATATCCCACCGGCACCCGGAGGTGATTTGTTACGAGATGGCCCTGGTGTGCTGCCCACGGGACGCAATATTCATGCTTTAGATCCTTATCGGATGCCCTCACCGGCAGCCTATGAACGCGGTCGAGAAATCGCCCAAAAAATCATCAACCAGCATTTGCAAGAAAATGGCAAATATCCCGAAACAGTTGCCGTCATGCTGTGGGGATTGGATGCGATTAAAACCAAGGGAGAATCCCTCGGAATTTTGCTAGAATTAGTTGGAGCGCAACCTGTAAAAGAAGGCACAGGGCGAATTGTTTGTTATCAGTTAAAGCCCTTATCAGAAGTGGGTCATCCCCGCATTGACGTTTTAGCAAATCTGTCGGGAATTTTCCGAGATAGCTTTGTCAATATTATTGAATTGCTGGACGATTTATTTCAACGCGCTGCTGAAGCAGATGAACCGGAAGAACAGAATTTTATCCGCAAACACGCTTTATCTTTAAAAGCGCAAGGCGTGGAAAATGCCTCAGCGCGATTGTTTTCTAATCCTGCCGGTGATTTTGGTTCGCTTGTGAATGATCGCGTCACAGATGGGAATTGGGAATCTGGGGAAGAATTGGGAAATACTTGGCAAGATCGCAATGTTTTTAGTTATGGGCGTAAAGATAAAGGCGAAGCACGGCGAGAAGTGCTGAATGAGCTGTTAAAAACAAGTGATCGAATTGTTCAAGAAATTGATTCTGTTGAATACGGTTTAACCGATATTCAAGAATATTACGCAAACACCGGCGCGTTAAAACGGGCAGCCGAAAAACAAAGTGGGAAAAAAGTAACCGCGAGTTTTGTTGAAAGCTTTTCTAAAGACACCACCCCGCGCAATTTAGACGATTTGTTACGTTTAGAATATCGCACTAAATTGCTGAATCCAAAATGGGCGGAAGCAATGGCAAATCAAGGCAGTGGCGGCGCTTATGAAATCTCTCAACGAATGACCGCATTAATTGGGTGGGCCGGCACCACTGATTTTACCGATTCATGGGTTTATAATCAGGCAGCAGATACCTACGCTTTAGATCCAGAAATGGCGAATAAATTGCGAGAAGCAAATCCAGAAGCATTTCGCAACATTGTGGGACGAATGTTAGAAGCAAATGGGCGAGGTTTTTGGCAGCCGGATGCCGATAAATTACAAAAGCTGCGCCAATTATATGAGCAATCCGATGCAGAGATTGAAGGAGTGCCGGTGTAGAAAATATGATACCTCTGAAAATTGAAGGATCAAAATAGGCAATAGCAGATTTCTACCAAAAATGGCAAATTGGAGAATTTGTCCTATTTGCTTCGATCCTGCAGGATAACTTTCGCCCAGATAGTGATGTTGAGCTTGATTAAAGAAAAGCCGGCGCAGAAAATAGCAGACACAACAAAATAAACTTTAGACTAATGTTCGTAGTCTTGAATCGACCGCCCTCACCAAATGTCTGCTCAATTTTACCGTTCATCCATTCCCCAGATTACGGTTAAAGAACTTGCCCACCGGCTGTCATCAGACACCACCGGCAACCTGCAACTGTTAGATGTGCGCGAACCGTCCGAAGTTGCGATCGCTAACCTAGAAGGTTTTCACAACCTCCCCCTAAGCGAATTTGCCGAATGGTCTGGCGAAATTCCCACCCGCCTTGACCCCCAGGCCGAAACCCTCGTACTCTGCCATCACGGGGTTCGATCCGCTCAAATGTGCCAGTGGTTGATGTCGCAGGGTTTCACCAATGTCAAAAATGTGGTGGGGGGAATTGATGCCTACTCACTTGAGGTCGATCCAACCATTCCCGCGTACTAACTGACGCAGTGGGGACGCCGGCACTTGGCTGTGTTTGCGATCTCTTTAGCAGCCAGCTGAGTGCAACCCCCTAATATCTGTTATCTTAAATCCACTCGCCCTGATTCACTCACCCCTGCTGAGCTGAATAAGTCCATCGGGTTAAAGGTAGCAAATGCGGGTAAACGAACCCAGCCGCCAATCGCCCTACCGGGAAGGATATCTGGCTGATTGCAGGCTTCCTTAAGTATCATTTAAATCAATCATTGCAAATTTTTTTTTAACCCCTATTTAATTCGCAATCTGCGGAAATGTGTGTGCAAGTGAATCTGACAGATCGACAACTACATATACTTTGGGCGACAGTGCGGCATTACATTGCAACTGCAGAGCCGGTTGGCTCAAAAGCATTGGTCGATGAGTATAATCTCAGCGTCAGCCCAGCGACGATTCGCTCTTGCTTGGGCTACTTAGAAAAAGCCGGTTTACTTTATCAACCGCACACCTCTGCCGGTCGGGTGCCCTCTGACTCTGGCTACCGCATTTATGTTGACCAGCTAATCAAGCCTTCCGAGGCGCTGACACGCAATGTGGAACACTTACTCAGCGTCCGGCTGAATGGTGAAGATAGAAGTTTGGAAGCCTTGCTGCGCGGGGCAGCGCAACTGCTGTCCACCCTCACCGGATACATTACCCTCGTCACCATGCCCCAGACGAGTACCAGCCGGCTGCGACATCTCCAACTGGTGATGGTTGATCCAAAACGGGTGATGCTGATTGTGGTGACGGATGCTTACGAAACGCACTCAGCGTTAATGGAACTCCCGATGCCGGCAGACGACGAACCACTCGATCCAGAACCGATTGAACGCGAACTGCAAATTCTGTCAAACTTTTTAAACAGCCAGTTGCGAGAACGTCCCCTGACGGAACTCTCACAACTCGATTTGAGTGAATTAGACCGGCAATTCCAACGCTATGCCGATTTCTTAACTTCCTTGCTGGCAGATTTAACTCGCCGCCGGCAGACTCCAACCTTCACCCGCATTCTAATTAGCGGTGTGGCGGAAGTGTTGCGTCAGCCAGAGTTTTCTGAGTTAAACCAAATCCAGACATTGATGCAACTGCTGGAAGAAGAACAGGAACAATTGTGGCCGCTGATTTTTGAATCATCCGCCTCTGAAACCACCGGCAAGCGGGTAAATGTGCGGATTGGCGCAGAAAATCCCTTAGAATCGATTCGCGGCTGTACCCTAATTTCTTCCACTTACCGCCGGGGTTCAGTGCCGGTGGGCAGTGTCGGCGTCTTAGGGCCAACCCGAATGGTGTATGAGAATGCGATCGCAATGGTAGAAGCCGCCGCTGATTATCTCTCAGATGCCTTAACTCAGCCCGCTTAAATCGAAATCACTTCCACCCTGCCGGCTGTAAAATAGCCGGCAAACCCTTTATCCAACAAAAATCATAACTCCCAGTGATTAACCCTCAAATTCATCTGCGTGCATCTGCGTGCATCTGCGGTTAAAAAAAATAAAAGATGCCGGCACTCCCAAACAAACGTATCATCTTTATCTGTGTGCATCTATGGTTAAAAAATCTTATTAAAATATTTAAATTGGCATTAATTAAAAGGTCAAATCATGGTCAGAAAAATTGGATTTGGATTGCTGTGGATTGGGATGATAACTTATGCGTCTTTCATCGCACCACCTAACCAACCAGACACATTTGAACTGATTAAAAATCTTTCGCTTGGCAATTTAGAAGGCATCAACCCGCTGATTGTGGCACTGTTTTACATCATGGGGGTTTGGCCGATGATTTATAGCTGCTTGCTGTTTTTTGATGGCAGAGGTCAAAAAGTGCCGGCTTGGCCGTTCGCTGCGGTATCTTTCGGTGTAGGTGCTTTTAGTTTGTTGCCTTATTTAGCCTTACGCGAAGCCAACCCCAACTTTTCAGGAGAAAAAAACGCGTTTCTCAAGCTTTTAGACTCCCGAATTACCGGCATTTTCTTAACCTTAGCAGCTGCCGGCCTTGTTGCTTATGGCGTATTCACCGGCAATTGGGTGGATTTTATCCAGCAGTGGCAAACTAGCAAATTTATTCATGTCATGAGTTTAGATTTCTGCCTGCTGTGTCTGTTATTTCCCGCCTTGCTAGGAGATGACATGGCAAGAAGAGATATAAAAAATCCCCTGGTTTTTTGGGCAGTGGCGCTGATTCCCTTATTTGGCCCCCTCGTTTATTTGTGTCTGCGAACACCGTTGCCGGTAACAAACCCGGAAGCTCAACCAGAAGCAATAACTAGCTCCACTCACTAAGCAATTATTTCAGCGTTTCTCAGATAAAACTTGACCCAAGATAGATGCTGCTAACTTTGTCTTTTCTTTAAAATTAACAGACAATAGCAGCAATTTTTGGGTCAAGATGATGACTAGAAAAATTATTTTATTCTTGATCTGGATAGCATTTACTAGCTATACCATCAGTCTGGCTCCGCTCGATCAGCCCGATACCTGGCCTCTCGTTCAAAAGCTGCTAACGTTTCAGTTGGCAGATATTAACGCAATTATTGTATCTATATTTTGGTTCATGGGTATCTGGCCAATGATTTTTGCTTGCCTGATATTTGCTGATGGCAAAATGCAAAAAATTCGGGCTTGGCCTTCTTGGATTGGGTCGAACGGAATGGGAATAATTGGCCTGACGCCTTATTTACTTTTGCGAGCATCGAATCAAGAATTCGATGGAAAAAAGGATAAATTACTGAGAAGTTTAGATAAACGTTCCACCGGCATCGCGCTGCTTTTAACGACACTTGGCTTATTTGCTTACGCGTTTATTGCCGGCAATTGGGGCGATTACGTTCAACAATTCCAAACGCGGGCTTTTGTTCACCTGATCAGCATCGATTTTTGCCTGATGTGCCTCATATTTCCTATCACCTCATTATTTGATGATGACATGGCGCGTCGAGGTCTTAAAGATGCCCGAATTTTCTGGGCGGTGGCACTGGTTCCTCTATTTGGCCCATTAATTTATCTCTGCTTGCGCCCGCCTTTGCCAGAAGTAGAAATAGGGCGACTGCAAGAGTCGCCCCTACCGGCTATGAGTTAATCCGTAAGGTTATACGAACAACGCCGCCAACCCCTTGAGGTACATTCCAAATCAGCAATGATCGCTTAATCGGATCTACAACACTTGCATCGTCCAATGTTGAGGCTTGATCATCCAAAATAATTCGCCCTACGCGACCATTTTGCACAGGAAACTCTAACACAATTTCGCCACTGAAGCCGGCAGGGATTTTAATCGTTTTCAGTTGTTCTTTGAGCGTATTTGTGGCAGCTTCATCCAAGCCGGCAACGTTGACAATTTCCACGTGAGAATTTATTTCAGGTGTTGTAGAATATTGGTTGATTATGCCGCGTGCTTTTTCTGTGATGCTGTTAAAGAAACCCTGAATACTACCAGGATTAGCTTTTGCTTGTGGCACTTGGGGGGATGGTACTGTTGCTTGTGCATAACTACGACCTTTCAACGACCTAGAAACTGTTTTAAAACCATCTCCTAATCCTTTAGCGTTGCCAAGCAATTGATTTTCTGCAAAATTAGCATTGTCGGCACCCACAGTTGTCTCATAGCTAACGCCTTCTGCCATTTCCACCGGCACTTGCATTGAAATTCGCTTGCCTTCCGGATCAACGCGTACTTCTTCACTCACTGCAACAAACGCCGTATATTGCGACAGTAACTGATAAGCCAAAGCCATATCTGTTACCGAATCTACTAAAGATTTCTTTTCACCAGCAACCATTTGATTCATCAAATCTTTAATGCGTTGGCGTCCCCAAAGTTGAGCAATTGCCGGATTGCCGGCACCCTCAAAATTGAGGCTGAAACGCTTTTCATAGCGCTTCCCACCCGCTGTCATGCCCGTGATGTGTAGTTGCCTTGCCGTGCGGTTCTCCTGCCGGCCAAACACAACTAAAGGCTGTTCTGCAAACAAATCTGGGGCAATTGAGGGATAAATTTCTGGCTGTCTGTTGCCTTCCCAATTAATTTGAATATTCGTCAGCACCGGATTATTAATTTGGCGGAAAAACTTCTCAGCGGCTTCATCAGGGGATTCATCTTGTCGCACAACTTGGCACGTCCCTCGCCCAATTTCTGCAATCCGATTGAGTAAGAATCGGTTGACAGAACTGCCCACCCCAAAACTATAAAGTCGATTGCCTGGTTTAAGATTTTGCTGCACTTCAGCCAGGATTTCATTATCATTGCCAATGTAGCCATCTGTTAGCAGCACGATACTCCGCAAACGTCCTGCCGGCGCAGCGGGGAAATTCATCACCGCTTTAATGCCATTCAACAATTCAGTCCCGCTCTGGGCATTTAACTGATTGATGTAGTCAATTGCTTTCTGTCGGTTTTTGGGAGTATTTGGCAATGGGTTAGCAGAAAGTTGCCGGGTGGTATCAGAAAAGTCAATAATGCTGAAAGTATCGTCAGGATTTAAACCCTTAATAAATCGATGCATCAATTCCCTACATTGCCGAATTGGAGCGCCAAATTGAGAACCAGAGGTATCCACTAGAAACACAACATCTTTGGCAACAATCTCATCAGTTTTGTATTTCAAAGCCGGGATGAAATAAAGGGCATAATGAGCGCCCCGTTCATCTGCTTGCGCTAAAATTGTCGCTTCAGTTTTATTGCCGGCAATCCGATAGCGCAGAATTAAATCTTTGTTGGGAATCGTATCTTCGCCGCCCAACTTCACCTGCACAATTTGACCTTCATGTTCAATTTGTAATTGGTGAGAAGTCGAACGCACATCAGAAATAGACAAGCCGGTGTCTATTTCAACCGTTACCCCAATATCATGACGAGAGCGCATTTCTGGCGGAATAAATGGCGGATTAATCCGCGAGGCATCGGGCACTTGATCGGTATCTCCACTGCCATCTATTAGCGTCCCAGGAATATAACGCGGTCCCACTACCATTGGGAAGACAAATTCGTAATCACCGCCCTCAAATTTAAGACTATCTGTGTAGCGAATGGTGACATCAATTTGTTCGCCCGGTTGAATATTTGCGAGAGATTGGGTAAAAATATTATCTCGTTCTTGTTCTAAAAGGCCGGCAGTTCGTCCTTGCCGCTTTGCTTGTTCGTAAATTTGCTTGGCTTCTTCTCGTTTTTTAATGCTGCCTTTAATGATTCGTTCACCAATTTTAATTTCCATGTCATCCACCGCCGCTTCATCCGGTAATGGAAAAACATAAATTGCTTCTAACGGATCAGTGAAGGGATTTTCAAAGCTTTGCGTAACTTCAACGCGTGATAGGTTGCCGGCAATTTTTGCCAGCACTTCTGTATGTTTTAAAGGGAAAACCAGCTTTTCGCCTGCCGGGGATTCGACGTATAAGCCACCTAAACGATCTTTTGCAGTATTGGGCATCAGTTTTAACCTCTTAGCTTGAGCAAGCGTCAAATGGGCGGTTGGTGTCGCCGGCAAGCCTTATGCTAGCTGCAAAAACCAATACCCCTCAAAAGACTTAAAGAATACTTAAGATAATGTGCTTTCTACCATCGCATCTATGAAACCTAATTCCTGCATCGTTACTGTTTTGGTAACAGGCATTTTATATTAAAGTGGGATTTAACAGGACAACGGTTATCCTATTAGCCTGAATCAAATAAAAATGTCCCATCCGAAAAGGACTCAAGATTGTGGAAAAAACCGAAAAACAAAAAATGTTAGCCGGCGAACTTTATCTGGCTTCCGATGCTGAGTTAGTTGCTGAACGTAAACGAGCGCGTCGCTTGCTGCGGATGTATAACACGACAACAGAGGAAGAACCGGAAAATCGAGTAAAAATATTACAAGAATTATTTGCTCAAGTCGAGCCTGATGTTGAAATTGAGCCGCCTTTTTATTGCGACTATGGCAGCAATATTTATGCCTGCAGCAAATTTTATATGAACTTCGGCTGTGTGATTCTCGACTGCAATCGAGTTGAGATCGGTGATAACGTTTTGTGTGGCCCTTACGTTCAAATTTACACAGCTTCTCACCCAACCAAACCTGAAACTCGTCTATCTGGCAAAGAATTAAGCGCTCCTGTCAAAATTGGCAGTAATGTTTGGATTGGGGGCGGTGTTATTATTTGTCCGGGAGTAACCATTGGGGATAATACCACCATTGGTGCCGGCAGCGTGGTTGTCAAAGATATTCCTGAAAACGTGATCGCTGCCGGCAACCCTTGCAGAATAATTCGACATTTACCTTAAATGAGGTACTTAAGAATACGAGGGTAGGGTCAGTTTTTGAAGTGGAACCCCCCCTTTTTTTAGGTAAATTTTCCCTTAGATTGGGAGAAAAGGGTTAAATCTCGCAAGTTTACAGAAAGATTTCCAGCAATTTGTTAGAAAATTCAGTAATATTGCGGATGCCCGACTTTCCCGAAATCAGGTTCTATAAAGGTAATATCATAAGGTAGTTGAAATTCCTGTTTAGTTAATGTTTAATCAGGCTTCGCATCTACCCAGGCGCATACTCTGCCTGCATCTACTCTACAAATATATGCAAGGCATCTACTCTACGGATTGCGGGAATCTACTTAGATGAATGGGTTAGAAAGCCATTAAGGGTTTTAGGGAAAATAGTTGAGCTTGCCGGGTTAAAAACTCTTCGGGAGAGAGTTCGGCAATTGCTATAGGGGAGTTACAAAAGCGCTTTCAGCTTAGCAGCGAAGCGTAAAACTTACGGGTGACAAGAAACTTTCCTTAGCCAGATTTTTTAGGGTTTTTGTACTTTTTATTTCCGCACAACAAGCTTAAATCGACTGTTAGTGTGGCGGCAAAAAAGCAGGATGATTTCACACCCTGCCGGCTTTGCTTTGGCGTCAAATTCCATTGTTAGCTCAAGGAATTTAATTGCCTAAACTTAGCTGAATTTATCCTGAAGATCTACGACTCAATCAAAAAATATTTAAATCGCAACTGTCCTGATGTAGCGATGAAACTCTGAAAGGTTAAATATGAAGTTTTTTAAAGCAGATTAGATTTGACATCTAAAACCTTCCTTTAAAAAGCCATGTAGGGGTTGACTTAGAAAATCGATTTCTAAAGTTTTACCCCTTAGTTAAACGCATCGAGAGTCCTAAAAAATAAGGATTTTAAACTGTAGTTGCGTTTTGGTGTAGGTGTAAAAGCCGGCGAGTCACATAAGTTCTAAAAAACTTAACTTGTCCAGCCAGAAACTGCACGCAGTATGTCTGGGTTTTATCTACCAGCCAACATTATTCTGGAAGACTCAAAATGACCGCTCATATCGCTTCAATCAATCCAAATTTTGACGCTAAAAACTCCCAGCCGCGTTCGCTAGTCTTCATTGATGAAAGCGTGAGTGACAGCCAATTATTAGCAGCCGGCGTATCCGAGGGGATGAAGGTAATTACCCTGAAACAGGATAGTGATGGAATCGATCAAATCACTACCGAACTTCAAAAATATGCGGATATTTACGGTTCAATCGACGCGATTCATATCTTTTCTCATGGAAGTTCGGGAAATGTCTACCTGGGAAATAGCAGCCTCAATTCAAATACCTTAGAAAGCTATCAAAGCCAGTTGGGGCAGTGGAAAGACGCACTCAGTGAAAATGCAGATATCAAATTTTACGGGTGCGATGTTGCCGCCGGCACAGGTTCAGCTTTTATTTCCCAACTCAGCCAAATCACCGGGGCAGATATTGCTGCCTCCACAGATTTAACCGGCAATGATGCCAAAGGCGGCAACTGGAACTTAGAATTTGCCACCGGCAGCATCGAATCTGTTAACCCATTGCAGGGGGAAACTTTAACGGCTTATGGCGGTGTTTTAGCCACGATCACCGTCACTAATAATGCAGACACCGGCGCAGGTTCCTTAAGAGATGCCATCGCCACCGCACAAGCCGGCGATACGATTGTATTTGATCCCAGCCTCGCTGGTCAAACGATTACCTTAAGCAGTCAATTAAACATCAATAAAAACCTGATTATTGATGGCGCTAGTGCAGCCGGTGTAACCATTAGTGGTAATAATGCCACCCGCGTTTTTGAGTTACAAACCGCCCCTGACAATACCGCCATTAATGTCACCATGCGGAATCTAGTGATTGCCAATGGCAAAGTTAGTGGCATTGATGAAGCCGGTGCCGGCGCAGGCATTAAAACTGCATCTAGCACCATTTTAACGGTTGAAAATTGCCAAGTTAATAATAACTTTGCCCAGTTTGGCGGCGGGATTTTTACCGGCTTTCGTGGCAACACAACGGTTATTAACAGTACATTCGATGGCAATGATGGCACAGCCGGCAACCAAGAACGAGGCGGCGGTGCAATTGCTACCAAAAGTGAAGGCAGCCTCACCGTACAAGGTAGCCAATTTACAAATAACAAAGGCATTAACGGCGGCGCAATTAATAGCCTTTTAGGTGCATTAACCGTTGAAAATTCAACCTTCCTCAATAACGACTCAACACCCGGCGGTTCGGGAACCGTTACCAGCGGATTTGGTGGGGCAATTTATACCGATGGTGCGAGTGCTTTAATTGATGACGCAGTTGGTGGAACCATTGCGATTCGCAATAGCCGATTTGAAGGCAATAAAGGAGCCGGTCAAGGTGGGGCAATGTTTTTGTTTGGTTATGCCCCAGACAAAATCATTGTTGACGGCAGCACGATCATCAATAATCAGGTGATTAAAAATGGCACCGGCAACGCTCTCGGCGGTGGTATTCGCATGGGCAATGCGGAATATACTATCAGCAACAGCACCATTGCTAACAACTGGGCATTGACTCAGGGCGGGGGTTTGTGGACGGGTGAAGCATCACCAGGACAAATCATTAACACCACCTTTTCTGGTAATAAAGCCGAGGAACTTGATGGCAGTAGCGGCTTGGGCGGTGCCCTAATGATCAATAACTCCAGTGGCACCACCAATATTATCAACAGCACAGTTGCTAATAATCATGCCGGCTTTATGGGTGGGGCATTTTGGGGGAAAAATCTAACCACAACCGTCAAAAATTCAATTTTTGATAAAAACACTGCGGGCAATCCTTGGGGTGTCAAACAACACGTTGGTGAGCCATTAGTTGATGCCGGCGGGAATATTCAATTTCCCCCAAAAAATCCTAATGATGCTAGTGATATCAATGTCACGGCCAGCATTACAATTGCTGACCCGTTACTTGGTCCTCTGCAAGATAATGGCGGCGGCATTTTAACCCATGCTTTGCTAGCTGGAAGTCCAGCCATTGATGCCGGCACCGGCACAGGCGCACCGGCAACCGACGGGCGAGGCCAAATGCGCCCTCAAGACGGGGATAACAACGGCACCGCAGTTGCTGATGTTGGGGCTTTTGAATTTTCCGTGAATGTCCCAGAAATTGCGGTTCTAGAGGCGACAACCAACATTGTTGATGGCACCACAACAGCCCTTGACTTTGGCACCACAACCGTTGGGACTACGATCAGCAAAACCTTCACCATTAACAACACCGGCACCTCTGATCTGATCCTCAGCAACCTGCTATTGCCTACCGGCTTTACCGTTGTAGGAGCTCTTCCTGCAACCGTCGCAGCCGCAGGACAAGCAACTTTCTCGGTTCAACTCGATGCCAGTGTGGCCGGCACTTCTGCCGGTGAAATTTCCTTTACCACCAACGACAGCGACGAAAACCCCTTTAATTTCGCAATTGCCGGCACTGCTACTGCCCTAACCCCAAATACCCCAGAAATTGCGGTTCTAGAGGCGACAAGCAACATTGTTGATGGCACCACAACAACCCTCGACTTTGGCACGACAACCGTTGGGACTGCCATCACCAAAACCTTCACCATTAACAACCTCGGCACCTCTGATCTAATCCTCAGCAACCTGCTATTGCCTACCGGCTTTACCGTTGTAGGAGCTCTTCCCGCAACCGTCGCAGCCGCAGGACAAGCAACTTTCTCGGTTCAACTCGATGCCAGTGTGGCCGGCACTTCTGCCGGTGAAATCTCCTTTACCACCAACGACAGCGACGAAAACCTCTTTAATTTCGCAATTGCCGGCACTGCTACTGACCTAACACCAACTCCAACACCAACCCCTGAAGACGCAAGTTGTCTTTGCGATCAATTTCCCACTCCCAACCTCGACGTTAGCCCCAACGTCCCAGCTAGTACACTTTCAGGCGACGAGGGCAACGATACCTTAATCGCGAGCACCGCTAATGAAGCCCTTCTAGGCATGGGTGGTAGTGATCTTTTAGTTGGCTACATCGGCAACGACATCCTGCTGGGTGCGGATGGCAACGACTTGATGTACGGAAATCAAGGCGATGACTACCTTGATGGCGGCTTAGGTGCTGATACCCTCTACGGCGGCAAAGAAAATGACTCGCTGGTGGGCAATCTTGGTCAAGATATCCTAATTGGAGATATCGGTAACGACATCTTGCTAGGCGGTGACGACAACGATCTGATATTTGGTAACACCGGCGATGACTTGCTAGATGGCGGCATTGGCAACGATACCCTCCACGGCGGCAAAGAAAACGACATCGTCAAAGGGGCAGCCGGCGATGATGTTCTCCTAGGCGAGATTGGGGATGACACCCTGTGTGGCGGAGAAGGTAACGATTTATTAAATGGCAACGTCGGTGCTGACCTCATGGATGGTTGCGAGGGTGATGATAGCGTCTACGGTGGCCAAGAAAATGACACCTTGATTGGCAACACCGGCAACGACTGGCTGAGTGGCGACTTCGGCGATGACTCGATGTATGGCAACATCGGCGCGGATACCCTCAATGGTGGAGATGGCAATGACAGCCTCAATGGTGGCAAAGACAATGACATCCTCACCGGCGGCATCGGCAATGACATCCTCACCGGAGATTTTGGCAGCGACATCCTCACGGGGGGTGTTGGCAGTGATCAATTTATCTTGCGTGCCGGTTTTGGCGCTGACACCATTACCGACTTTGAAGATGGTCAAGATATTTTCCTGCTAGGCGGTGGGTTAACATTCGACCAACTCACCATTGCCGCCGGCAGCAATGCCACGTTAATCAAAATCGCCAGCACGGATGAACTTTTAGCCTCCCTTAATGGCATCTCATCCACCCTGTTCAGCGCAGCAGATTTTGCCGTAATCTAAATTTCTTGCAGGGTGCATCTACTCCAACCTGACTCCACTAAACCTTCCTCAGACTGTTTAGAAGAGTAGTATCGAGAAAGGGTAAAATGCTTCTGAGCCAGCACCCCTCAACCTCAATCATGAGGGAGAGTGCCCTAATCTTGAGGAGGATGGAACCCTGACCACTCGCGTTATATTACTTCGTCACGGCCAAAGCAGCTTTAACAAAGAGCGCCGAATTCAAGGCCGGCTTGATAAATCGATTTTGACAGAACAAGGCCGTGCTACAGCCCGTCAAGTGGGTGAAGCCCTGAGTGGCCTTACTTTTGACGCTATCTACTCCAGTCCCTTGCAACGGGCGAAAGAAACCGCCACCGTCCTGCTTTCTGTTTTGGAAACCGAGGCCAACCATCCCTCCTTACAGGTATCGCAGAACCTGATGGAAATCGATCTGCCGGCGTGGGAAGGGATGCTGCGCCAAGAGGCGATTGAAAAATTCCCCCAAGACTACGACTGCTGGCAAACTCGCCCCGACACGCTGCGAATGGTCGTTTCAGATGCAGCCGGCGAACGAGAGCATTTTCCCGTATTGGCGATTTATGAACAAGCGCGGCAGTTTTGGCAGGAACTCCTCTCAAATCATGCCAATGGCACCGTTCTCGTCGTGGGGCACAATGGCATCAACCGCGCCTTAATCAGCACCGCACTAGGCATTCCCCCCTCTTCTTACCATTCCGTCCAGCAGTCGAATTGTGGCATTAGCGTCCTCAATTTCGGCACCATTGTCGGGCCGGCCACTGAGCTACAATCGGTGCAGATGGAATCGATGAATCTCACCTCTCATGTGGGAGAAATTTTTCCCAAACCCAGAGAGGGCCATCAGGGATGCCGGCTGTTATTGGTGCGCCACGGAGAAACCGAGTGGAACCGCCAAAGCCGGTTTCAAGGGCAAATTGATGTACCACTCAACGATAACGGCAGAGTGCAAGCCCAAAAAGCCAGCGAGTTTCTGAAAGACGTTCCCATCGATTTTGCCGTTACCAGCCCCATGCTGCGCCCCAAGGAAACCGCTGAAATTATTCTCAAAGCTCACCCAGATGTGAAACTGCAACTTCACGATGGGATGAAAGAAATCAGTCACGGACTTTGGGAAGGGAAATTTGAATCAGAAATCGAGGGAGAATTCCCCGGTTTGTTGCAACAGTGGAAGGACACCCCAGAAATTGTGCAAATGCCAGAAGGGGAAAACTTGCAGCAGGTGTGGGATCGCGCAATTGACGCTTGGGATTCTATCGTCAAATCCGCCCCTGCCGGCACCACAGGTCTGGTTGTGGGCCACGATGCCATCAATAAAGCCATCCTCTGCCACCTGTTTAATTTAGGCCCAGAACACTTCTGGAACTTCAAACAAGGCAACGGGGCGGTTACCGTTATCGATTATCCCAAAGGCGCAGACGGCCCGCCGGTGCTGCAAGCCATGAATATTACCACTCACCTGTCGGGTGGAGTGCTTGACAAAACAGCAGCAGGAGCGTTGTAGTGGTCATCGGTCATCGGTCATTGATCAGTTGTCATTTGCCAAGGACAAAAGACAAAGGGCAATGAATAGCGAATTACTGCAACAAGTCCGGGTGCTCGATCCACTTACCAATACCGATCAGATTGCGGATGTTCTGATCGCAGATGGTGTGATTCAACAAATCGCCCCCCAAATTTCTGATTATCCAGACAGCACACAACTGCGAGATTGTCAAGGGCTAGTGGTCGGGCCAGGATTGGTAGACCTTTACAGCCACAGCGGTGAACCGGGATTTGAAGAACGGGAAACCCTGGAATCTTTAATGAAGGCGGCATCTGCCGGCGGATTTACTAGGGTCGCCATTTTGCCCGATACTAAGCCGCCGGTGGATAATCCTGCCGGCTTGGCTTTCTTGCAGCGAAACACAAAAGTCAGAGAAAACCCCCAATTCCCCACTCTCTACTTCTGGGGTGCCCTCACCACCGGCATCCAAGGTCAGCAGATGACAGAAGTGGCGGAATTAGCCGCATCTGGGGTTGTGGGCTTTGCAGATGGCCAGCCGCTCCAAAATCTGGCCCTACTGCGCCGGCTGTTGGAATACCTGCAACCGCTCGGCAAGCCGGTTGCCATCTGGCCCTGCGACCGGCATCTGGCCGGCTCCGGCGTTATGCGAGAAGGGCCGGATTCGATTCGCTTTGGGTTGGCCGGCAATCCCGCCATCTCTGAAACTGCCGCCCTCGCTGCTTTGTTAGAACTCGTAGAAGCCACCGGCACTGCGGTTCATATCATGCGAGTGTCCACCGCACGCAGTGTCCAGCTGATTCAAGATGCTAAAACCCGTGGGTTGCCGGTGACGGCGAGTACCCCTTGGACGCATTCAATTCTTGACACAAGCTCACTGAGCAGCTACAACCCTAGCCTTCATATCGAGCCTCCCTTGGGCAACCCAGCGGATCGAACCGCACTAGAGCAGGCTGTGCGGGAGGGCGTCATCGATGCGATCGCGATTGATCATACTCCCTACACCTATGAAGAAAAGACGGTTGCCTTTGGGGAATCTCCTGCCGGCACCATTGGTCTAGAACTCGCCTTGCCGCTACTGTGGCACACGCTGGTAGAAACCGGCACCTGGACAGCCCTAGAACTGTGGCGGGCTTTAAGTACCCAGCCGGCCCTATGTTTACAGCAAAAACCGGCAACCTTGGCTGCCGGTCAACCTGCGGAAATCATTCTTTTTGATCCGCAGCAAACTTGGACGCCTGACGTGCACACTCTCCATTCCCGATCTGCGAATACCCCTTGGTTGGGCCGGCAGTTAAGCGGGCGGGTTCTGCAAACCTGGAACCCTTAATTCTGTTCTGACGGCTGCAATTGCTGTTTTGCCGGTTCTTCCTGAGTCGCAGGATAAACCGGCTGCTGAGACAGTTCCCCAACGCGATTAGGTGGCCAGAAGCGAACAACTGCGCGGCCAATGACTTTGTCGCGGGGGACAAAGCCCCAGTAGTGGCTGTCATAGCTATTATTGCGGTTATCTCCCAGGACTAAATACTCACTCTCCGGTACATTGACCGGGCCGTATTGGTAGTTAGGTTCATCCGCGATATATTTCTCACGTAACGGTTTATCGTTGATGTAAACGCGTCCCCCCTTGACCTCCACCTTGTCCCCCGGCAGACCGATCACCCGTTTAATGAACGCATCGTGGAAATTTTGCTTCTGTAGCGTTTCAGTCGGGTCAAATACCACAATGTCTCCCCGCTGGGGACTTTGGAACTTATAACTCAACTTATCCACAATCAAGCGATCATTAATCAGAAGAGTCGGTTCCATCGAACCGGAGGGAATGTAACGAGCTTCGGCGACGAAGGCCCGAATTCCAAAGGCCAAAACGACACTTAAGCCAATCGTTTTAATTGCCTCTACCCACGGATTTTCAAGATTTTGTGGGGAATTCGATTCGGTTGCAGAATTTTGCACACGGGTCATAGGCGTTCAAGCACAAGATAATAGTAAGTTTAGAAGAGGGAAGACACAAATACCACCCAGCCGACCGAGAAACCTTAAAATTCTCGTCTATATACAACTGTACAAAGTTTGTCAGAGTTTGAGAGACTCACAGACCAAAATCGGCTGCATGGTATTGTAACTAAAACACTAGCCGGCTTCGATTGTCGGGTAACAATTGCATCATTTTCTGTATTTTGACCCAAGTATTCCATTTTAGAGTTCGCTTAAATCTCATCCCAAAAGAAATTTAACGGTAATTCTTCACAATTTTTCTATAAACTCTCGACTACTATGCCTTCTGATTCTTCTTTGTCTCTGTTGATCCGCCGCGCCCGCATCCTCTTACCCAGTGGGGAGTTTTTAGTTGGAGATGTGCAAACAAGGGGGCGAGAAATTGTCTAAGTAGCACCGGAACTCCCAGATGCCGGTGGTGATGCTCCCGCCGAGATAGACGCCGAGGGTTTAACTTTGTTGCCTGGGGTGATCGATCCGCAAGTCCATTTCCGCGAACCCGGACTGGAACATAAAGAAGATTTGTTTACCGCCAGTTGTGCCTGCGCGAAGGGCGGGGTGACATCCTTCTTGGAAATGCCCAACACGCGCCCCCTAACGACCACCCAGGCAGCCCTAGAGGACAAATTGCAACGGGCCGGCCAGAAATGCTTGGTTAATTATGGCTTTTTTATCGGAGCGACAGCAGACAATCAGCCAGATTTGCTGGAGTCTCGCCCGACCTGTGGCATTAAAATTTTTATGGGATCGATGCACGGTCAGCTATTGGTGGATCAAGATGAAGCCTTAGAAGCCATTTTTGCCACCGGCAGCCGGTTAATTGCCGTTCACGCTGAAGACCAAAATCGCATTAACGAACGGCGACAGTTATTTGCCGGCCAAACAGATCCGGCTGTACACTCACAAATTCAAGATAATCAAGCCGCTTTATTAGCGACTCAGCAAGCATTAGAACTGTCTAAAAAATACCGTCGGCGTCTTCATATTCTGCATCTGTCTACCGGCGAAGAAGCCGAACTACTGCGCCAAGATAAACCGAGTTGGGTGACAGCCGAAGTCACACCCCAACACCTGCTGCTGAATACCAGCGCTTATGAAAAAATCGGCACGTTGGCGCAAATGAACCCGCCTTTACGCTCACCCCATGATTTGGAAACATCTCTTCCCTTAATGCTTACCCAAGCAATGCAAGGGCGTTGTACCGTTGGTCAAGTTGCTAACTGGATGTCTACAGCCGTGGCGAAGGCGTATAAAATTCCTAAAAAAGGCGCGATTGCTGCCGGCTACGATGCGGGTTTGGTGCTGGTCGATTTAAATAATTATCGCCCGGTTCTCCGAGAAGAACTCGCGACTAAATGCGGCTGGAGTCCGTTTGAAGGGTGGGATTTAACTGGATGGCCGGTGATTACAATTGTTGGCGGTAAGGTTGTTTATGAAAAAGGGAAATTAAATACAGAAGTTCGAGGAGAAGCTTTGAGTTTTGATGCTTAAACGCTTCAAAATTGTAAATACAAAGTGCCGACTTTGCATTTAGAAACACACCCTTCTCAACCAACCCGAAAGTGCCGATCAGTGCTGTTGAAATTGATGCAACCTCTCAGGGATATCAAACCCACCCACCGGCATCAGCTCAACTTGACGGCCACTTTCAGCTTGATAGGTTAGATGAATTTTCAAATAGCTAGGGGGTAAATAGGGTAGCCGTTCCGCCCATTCAATGGCGACAATTCCTGCCGGCATTTCTATTCCTTCCCAATAAGTTTCAAGATAAAGTGTTGCAACTTCTGCCGGCTCCAATCGGTACAAATCTAAATGATATAAAGGCAAACGTCCTTCATGATATTCATTAATCAACGTGAAAGTGGGGCTGACAACGGCATCGGTAATTCCCAAACCTTCAGCAAGTCCTTGCACTAACGTGGTTTTACCGGCACCCAAATCCCCTTCTAATAAAATTACGCTGCCTGCCGATAGCGCTTGCCCCAATGTCCTACCGAGAGAATGAGTCGCCGCCGCATTTGCTAGAGAAACTGTAATTGGCTCTACCATCATTTGTTGAATATGTTATTAGTATCACAATTTTTTGAAAAATACTTAAATTTTACTATTTGTCAATCTTTAGAATGGATTAAATTTTAGATAATAAAATTTGACGCAATATCGCTTACAAAAAGAAACAAATTCTTTTAGATAATTTAGCTTAATTTTAATGGTTAGTAGCTTGAGTCAGGCAAAGAACGTTTTACCTTTCTCCTCAGCAATTACAAACCTTGAACGCGGCTGTACCATCGGAGCAACACTCGTGCCAACTCGTGAGGATCATGGCGCACATAACCTGTTTCCTTATCTTCCTCCATCACATTCGCCACGACAATGCGCCGGCCCAATAGTCCCACAGCTTCTCGATCCAGAAAAACGGGATAGGATTTTTCTTGGGCATAGCGGATCAAGGCTTGGGCAGTCGGAACTTTTCGCTGAACTAAAACCGCGCTAAACAACGCCCGACCACAAGCTTTATCAATTGCTTGGATATGGTCAGAAACCGTATAGCCTTCGGTTTCACCGGCTTGAGTCATGATATTGCAAACATAGATGCGAGGGACTTGCCGGCTGGCAATGGCTTCAGCAATTTCCGGTACTAAAAGATTGGGAATCACACTGGTGTAGAGACTACCTGGCCCAATAATAATCAAATCAGCTTCGCGAATGGCTTGCACCACTCTCGGCAAAGCCGGAGGATTAGCCGGCGTACAGCCAATGTTGACAATACTGCCCCCAGCTTCAGTGATGCTAGACTCGCCCTCAATGCGACGACCATCTGATAATTCAGCCCAGAGGTTAACATCGGTTAGGGTAGCCGGTAAAACCTGCCCCCGCACCGCCAGAACTTTAGAACTCGCGGCGATCGCCTGTTCGAGATCGCCGGCAATATCACTCATCGCCGTCAGGAACAAGTTGCCGAAACTATGGCCAATCAGACCCTGGCCGGCACGAAAGCGATATTGAAACAGTTCGGTTAACAGCTTTTCCTCGTCTGCCAGCGCTGCCAAACAATTGCGAATATCTCCAGGCGGCAGCACCCCAATTTCGCGACGCAGCCGGCCAGAAGATCCGCCATCATCCGCCACAGTGACAACTGCAGTAATGTTAGCGCTATACTTTTTTAGTCCCCTAAGCAAACTGGAAAGGCCGGTGCCTCCGCCAATGGCCACAATTTTTGGCCCCCGGTGCAACTTGCGGTGCGTCAATAGCAGATCGACCAGTTCTTCATCCCCCGCCGGCATCAGCGCCTTCGTAATTGAACCAACTGTCCGGGTTTGCCCCCAAAAAATCAACAGCAGGCCACAGCCCAAGACAAGCGGCCCGCTAATATAGTTAGGGACAATGGCTGCGAGGTACTCCAGCACACTCTGAGTCAGTTGAATCAAATAAAAAATCGGGGTCAGCTTAATCCAGATCGCTAAACCGAGACTGGTGAGCAAAACGCCTCCAGCGCTTAGCAGCAGCCAG
Source organism: Microcoleus sp. FACHB-68 (assembly GCF_014695715.1). Lineage (NCBI taxonomy): Bacteria > Bacillati > Cyanobacteriota > Cyanophyceae > Oscillatoriales > Microcoleaceae > Microcoleus > Microcoleus sp. FACHB-68. The sequence continues at coordinate 451,953 of NZ_JACJOT010000018.1, read as the reverse complement.
CGTTTGACAAACAATCCGGGGGACAACCATTTAAACCACTGGCCAACTCGAGTTTGAGTGCGACCTCGTGATTCCAGGTTCAGGGCGTGTAGAGCTTGTTTAAATAGACCGATTGACATAACTGATGGAAGGGTGAGGGATAACAGGCTTTGACAGACAAATTTACATTAGAGGATGTTAAGGCCGGCAGTAAAATCATTACGCTTCTGAGGCAAGGTTGACCCGGCTTTTTTGACTAAAGTTGCAACCGGCCTTGTATCAGGACACGTTAACCCCCCATCAAGAAGATATACTGCGTGAAAGCAGACGATCCGCTAAGGGGTAGCCGCTAAGTGCGCGGTTCCATAGTCTAACAACTTGATTTCACATCCTATGCATGAGCGTGAGCCGTTGATCGAACTCAAGGGCGTTTGTAAGTCATTTGGCAACAGTGTGGTCTTAGATCACGCAGACCTACAGATTTATCGAGGAGAAGCACTGGTTATCATTGGGCCATCCGGTACGGGTAAATCAACAATCCTGCGAATTATAGCTGGGTTGCTGGCTCCTGATGAGGGTGAGGTCTATATTCAAGGAGCGAAACGAGAGGGATTAATCGGGGATGTTGAGGAAGCCATGCGGATTAGTATGGTCTTTCAGCAGGCAGCTTTATTTGACTCGCTAACCGTGGACGAAAACGTGGGATTTCTGCTGTACCAGCGCTCAAATCTGCCGCGCCAGAAAATACGCTCACTGGTGAATGAAAGTTTGGAGACGGTTGGGTTGTCTGGCATTGGGGATCGCTATCCGGCTGAACTCTCAGGAGGTATGAGAAAGCGAGTGAGTTTTGCCCGTGCGATTATGGGCAACCCAGATAATCCGCGAGATACCCCGGAAATTGTACTCTACGACGAACCCACTGCCGGTTTAGACCCCATCGCCTCGACAGTCATTGAAGATTTAATCCGCCAGCTACAGCAAGCTCAGGGGGGCTGTAGCACGTATGTCATGGTTTCTCACCAAGACAGCACAATCCGCCGCACCGCTGATCGGATATTATTTCTCTACCAAGGCAAGGTGCAGTGGGAGGGCACGGTGAATGACATCGACACCACGGATGAACCTTTGGTTCGACAGTTTTTTAGTGGCAGTATTGCCGGTCCCATCCAACTGATTGGTTAGGATAACTGTCAGCCACCGAATTTTGGACTGTCATTAGATAATTTGTCCTTGCTCATTTGCCCACAGCAAGGGACAGGTAAGTGGGGACAAGGGACAATCAAATCTCACTCCAAAACATTACCGAGGAAGGAATATGCGTTCGCGAACAATCAGAGAAGGCTCAGTTGGTTTGTTGCTCCTGCTTGGAATAGGGGGCTTTGGTGTTCTCCTTCTCTGGTTGGGAGGGCTAACCCTGGGTGAAAAAAGTTATCAGTTTGTGGTTGATTTCATCGACGCCGGCGGAATGCAAGCCGGTGCGCCGGTTCGGTATCGCGGTGTAACGGTTGGCCAAATTACTGAGATTAACGCGGGCCCGAAAGGAGTGGCTGTCACAATTGAAATTGCCTCGGCTGATTTAGTGATGCCGCGTGATGTTGTGATTGAAACCAATCAGTCGAGTTTTATTGGTGAAACCTCTATTGATATCACTCCCAAGCCGCCGGTAACTGTTGGGGCGAATCTCGCCAAGCCTCTCGAACCCAATTGCAACCCAAACCTGATTATCTGTCACAAATCGCGCTTACAAGGTGCGGTTGGTGTCAGCTTTAATGAACTGATCCGCTCTACCGTCGATTTCACTAACCGCTTTAGCAATCCAATTTTCTTGGAAAACATTAATTCAGTGGTTAAAAATACGGCGGCTGCGACACAGGGGGTGACTCAATTAACTCAAGAACTTTCAACTTTGAGTCAATCAGTTCGGCAAGAACTCAAAACTGTATCGGGCACGACGGATACATTTCGCCAAACAGCGAATCAAATCGGATCTTCAGTGGATCGGATGGCGAATCAAGTCGGTGTTTTAACGAATCAAGTGGGTGCAACGGCTAATCAATTTAGCGGGACTGCGAATCAAGTGAGCGCCAGTGCAAATCAGCTGAACCTGCTGGCGACAAACCTTAACGATCTCGTTGTGAACAACCGCTCCACTTTACTTTCATCTTTAGAAAATATCAGCAACGCCAGTACAGAACTTCGAGGCAGTGTAACAAGCCTTGGCCCTTTGATCAATCAGGCTCAGCGGGGGCAATTTCTCAACAATTTAGAAACACTGTCGGCGAATGCGCTTCAGGCTTCGGTGAGATTGCGAAGTTTGTCTGAGGGACAATTTATTAACAATTTAGAAACTGCCTCTGCAAATGCGGCTCAGGCTTCAGCGAGTCTACGGGAGCTTTCCGATCCAACCAATATAGTTTTGCTTCAACAAACACTGGATTCGGCGCGTTCGACTTTTCAAAACGCTCAAAAAATTACGGCGGATTTAGATGAATTAACCGGCGATCCGTCTTTTCGCACGAATGTTAAAAGGCTGGTGAATGGGTTGAGTGGTTTGGTGTCTTCAACAGAGCAGTTGCAGGAGCAAGCTCAGATCGCCCAAAATTTAGTCCCCCTAGCTGTTGCAGCGGAAAGATCCGTATCGGCAACAGCAAATATGGCGTTGAAGAAGCAAACGGAAAGATTTAGCCCAAGGACTGCCAGAGACACGCCTGCGCCTCAAAAGCAGTTTGACGCCTGGGGCCGGCCTTCTGTCAATGGAAGTGTGGCAGCTGAGCCGGTGGAACGCGAAGCTATCCCCTAAGGGCCGGCAAACATTCACCTACTCGCTCACTCACCCACTCAGCACTCAGGACTCAGGACTCAGCACTTAAAAAGCTGTCTAACTCCAATCGTCTTGATCTCCTTTTTTGCCCCGACCTTTGTAAACTTCACCGGCATCATGAATCTGCCTAGTTTTTTCATAAAGTTGCTGTTCTGTCAACTGCCACTTTTGAAGAACTTTTTCCAAATCTGCCTGAATATCTTTTGCACCGGGAAATCCCCGATATCGAATTAATAATCGCGCTAGTTCAGCGAAGTTGTAATCAGTTTGCTCTCCAGTCAGAAGGCTGTTAACAATTTCGCGATCGCCTCGCGCTTGGGGGTGTAGTTGTTCTTGATTTGCGGGTGTTGAAGCCATCTTCGTTTTTGATGCTGAGTGGGATGGGACGCTGCCGGCATTCCCCTGCGGTAGCCATTCCAGTAGGATTAACTAAGCGCGTGACGCACAGGACACTCGCTCACTACTGTTTTTACCATTTCCGCTGCCATCATTGTTGAGAGGAGTTTTTGTTATGAGTACAGCAGACGCCGCCAAGATCATGAAACAGCAAGTCGGCAAAGCCGCTGCAGACCGCGTGCAATCTGGCACAATTGTGGGGCTGGGCACCGGCTCAACGACGGCGTATGCCCTTCAATATCTGGGGGAACGGCTGAAATCTGGCGATTTAAAGGACATTAAGGGCGTTCCAACCTCTTTTCAAGCAGAAGTGCTGGCGAAGCAATACGGGATTCCTTTGACAACTTTAGATGATGTTGATCACATTGATGTTGCGATTGATGGGGCCGATGAAGTCGATCCGCATAAAAATTTAATTAAAGGGGGCGGTGCGGCGCATACCCGCGAGAAAATTGTAGACGCGCTGGCTGAGCAGTTTATCGTGGTGGTGGATAGCACGAAATTGGTAGATCGGCTGGGTTCAACGTTTTTGCTGCCGGTGGAAGTGATTCCAATGGCAATCTCGCCGGTGATGCGGGCAATTGAAAAGTTGGGCGGCAAACCAGAATTGCGAATGGGCGTCAAAAAAGCTGGGCCGGTGATCACGGATCAAGGCAATATGGTAATTGATGTCAAGTTTGACTCAATTGATGACCCAGCCGGCTTGGAAAAGACACTCAATAACATTCCCGGTGTGTTGGAAAATGGCTTGTTTGTGGGTGTTGCCAATTTAATTCTGGTTGGAGAAATTAAAGATGGTGAGCCGGTTGTTCGGGAGATTTCGTAAGAGCAAACAAGATTAACAATTCATAAATAAAAGGCAAAGGTTTTTAATTTTTGCCTTTTATTTTATTTAATTTGGTTAATAAAATGACCTCTACTGATTAGTAGACTAAGGTGCATCTAAGTTTGAATGTAAGCAAGAGTTGTGATAAATCAGATCATGCAATACCGACGATTTGGACGCACAGAATTGCAGATGCCGGTGTTTTCCTGCGGGGGAATGAGATATCAGTATAAGTGGCAGGATGTGCCGGCAGCAGAGATTCCATCTGACAATCAGCAAAATTTAGAAGCCACGATTCGCCGTGCGTTAGATGTGGGAATAACTCACATTGAAACAGCGCGAGGTTATGGCACTTCTGAGATCCAATTGGGAAAAATTTTGCCGGCACTACAGCGTGACCGCTTAATTATCCAGACAAAAGTTTCCCCATCTGCTGATCCAAAGGAATTTCGGAAAACGGTTGAGCAATCCCTAGCTAATTTGCGGCTAGATTATATTGATTTGCTGGGATTGCATGGCATCAATACTTTAGAATTGCTAGACTACAGCAATCGTGCCGGCGGCTGTTTAGATGTGGCACAGGAACTACAAAAGCAAGGCAAAGTACGGTTTATTGGCTTTTCAACTCATGGGCCAACGGATATTATTACTAAGGTAATCGAAACCAATCGATTTGATTATGTTAATCTGCACTGGTATTACATCAATCAAATAAATTGGTCGGCAATTGAAGCGGCTAGCCGGCACGATATGGGCGTGTTTATTATCAGCCCTTCAGATAAAGGGGGAAAGCTCTACAATCCGCCAAAAAAATTAGTCGAATTGTGTGCGCCTCTCAGCCCAATGGTGTTTAACAATTTGTTTTGTTTGAATCATCCCCAAGTGCATACTCTCAGTTTAGGTGCTGCACGCCCAACAGATTTTGATGAACATTTGAAAACTTTGCCACTGTTAGATAAAGCTGCTGAAATTTTACCACCAATTTTAGACCGCTTGGAAAAAGCAGCGATTGCGTGTTTTGGGGAAGATTGGGTGCACAGTTGGCATATTGGGCTGCCGGCACCTGAAGAAACGCCGGCAGGAATGAATATTCCGGTAATTTTATGGCTGAGGAATTTAGCACTCGCCTATGACATGATCGATTACGCTAAGATGCGTTACAACCTGCTCGGTAATGCTGATCATTGGTTTCCCGGAAACAAGGCAGATCGAGTGCAACAGCTAGATTTGCGCCAATGTTTGTCGAGCAGTCCCCACGCTGATAAAATTCCAGAATTATTGGCAGACGCTCATCGCCTATTGGGGGGAGAAACGGTGGGGCGATTATCTCAGCAGTAAGCATGAAAAAGTTCTTTATTTTCACTGCCAAATTCTTGATTCTCTTGACTGCCGGCTTATGTCTCAGTTTTTTGTTACAAAGATATGAGCCAGAGCCAAAAGTAGCGCTAACAATGAGTAGCAATATCCCCCAAATTTCAGCCCCTATTGAAAGTGTAATTCCTCCAGAATTTCAAGGCAAGCTATCTTTATTTATTTTAGCCGGCCAATCTAATATGTCAGGCAGAGGTGCGCTTTTACCTGCCACTTTATCTGAGAATTCTAGAATTTTTCTCTTTGGCAATGATTACGAATGGCATCTTGCTGCAGAACCTATTGATAATGCTAGAGGACAAGTTGATAGAGTGTCTCAGGATTTGGATGCCGGGTTTAGTCCTGGAATGTCATTTGCCACAACATTATTAAAACACAATCCCAATTTAATGATCGGTTTAATTCCCTGCGCCAAAGGAGGAAGTGGGATTGCAGAATGGGAAAGAAACCTGAGCAATAAAACTCTTTACGGTTCCTGTCTAAAACGCTCAATCGCTGCCTCTAGCAAAGGGGAAATTGCCGGAATGCTTTTCTTTCAAGGAGAAGCCGATGCACTCAAGCCCAAACCAGTTGCTAAAAGACCCCTTTTTCCCTATCAATGGGCAAATAAATTCTCTGCATTTGTCAATAATTTTCGTCAAGATTTAGGGTTGCCAAATTTGCCAGTTGTGTTTGCCCAAATTGGCAGTAATAAAGCACCCGGCTTATTTGTAAATTGGAAGCCGGTGCAACAACAGCAAAAATCGGTGAAGTTACCCTCAGCCGCCATGATTGTTACCGCCGATCTTCCTTTAAATGATTCGGTTCACTACACCACGAAAAGCTATGAAATTATCGGGCAAAGATTCGCCGATGCATTTTGGCAATTAACCAAAAATGATCGCTTCAATCAACCCCTCTCTGCTCCACAAGCGATTAAACTATGAAATCCTATTTTCGCCTTGTTATATGGATTAACATTTTATCTTTTTTAGTTATTTTTGTTTTAATTGCTTTAGCTCAAATTTTGGGATTTTCAGTTGGAGCTTTGTTTTCTACCCCTTTCTCTCCAGTAGATTTTCAGATAGGAATCTTAACCCATATATTCCAACTGCTGTGTACTGTTCCCCCGATTGTTTGCGCCTTTAGTTTTGCAATCCTTAATTTAATCGCATCACGTCGGAAAGAAAATTCATTTATTCTTGTTTCAGCGATTGTAACCGGCGCATTTCTTTTTAATACAATTTTTAGATTTCATATCTTTCTTTTTCGATTGGGTATCCCTAAACTTTTAACCGTCTTAGTTTACGTTATACTTGCCGGCCTCTACGGATTCACATTTAAAGAAAAAATCCAATCAACACCCTACAGACTGCTCCTCATCGGCATAGGTTTATTATTCACCGGCATTTTAGTAGATTCACTACATTTGAGCGAGTATGAAGTTTTTACCCTGCTAGAAGGAGTTCTTAAATTATTCAGTGAACTTAATATTGCTCTGTATTTTTGGGCTGTTTGCTATCAAGAAATTATGCAAGCTTTTAATGCTCGCTCAACAAAAAGTGAATTGATGTAATTAGTGAATGTGGGTGTAACAAGGGATTGTGCTTGGAGACTTTCGTCAGAAGTTTGCAGAAAAAAGCTAGAAATTCGTTGGCTGAGTTGGCTGAGTTATTCGAGCCTTGAATTATAGACGATTAAGCAAGTTAATTACAATTGTCCCCTCGATAGATGCCGACATAGCACTCTTTACGCTAATAACAGGATCGAATCTAATTGACCAATTTGTAGCGAATGGTACATCTTATGAGCTTAAAACGTCGGAATTTTTTGTTTTTAGCGGGAGCGAGTATTGGCGCAATCACAGCCGGTGCTTGCGGTGCGTCTGGAGAAAATGCCGCCACATCATCGCAGAATACCAATGCCGGCACAGCAACCCAGCCAAAAAGCGCAGCAACAATTGCTCAGAATACAACGGTGATCGAACTGCCGCCTTTACCTTACGATTACAAAGCATTAGAGCCACATATTGACGCGAAAACGATGGAGTTTCATCACGATAAACACCATGCCGCTTACGTCAAAAACCTCAACACCGCACTTGATAAACACCCAGAATTGAAAAATAAAAGTGTTGAAGAGATGTTGCGCGATCTTAATAGCGTCCCAGAAGATATTCGCACAACCATTCGCAATAATGGTGGAGGTCATATAAACCATAGTATGTTTTGGAGAATCATGAAACCCAAGGGGGGTGGAGAACCCACCGGCGCGATTGCAAATGCCATTAAGCAGAACTTTGGCAGCTTTGAAGCGTTTAAAAAACAATTTAATGAAGCAGGGAGTAAACAATTCGGCAGTGGTTGGGCGTGGCTTGTACGCTCTCGTGATGGCAAACTTCAAGTGATTAATACACCCAACCAAGATAGCCCTTTAATGCAAGGTTTGTACCCGATTATGGGTAACGATGTTTGGGAACACGCCTATTATCTAAATTACCAAAACCGCCGTGCCGATTATCTCGATGCGTGGTGGAATGTGATCAACTGGGAGGAAATCAATCAACGACTAGCACAAGCAACCGCTTAAAAACAAAAGGGAAAATAATTTTGAATTTTGAATAGAAATTTTAATTAAAAATTAATCGTTCAAAATTCAGAATTTCCCTAATTTTAAGTCTGCTGATTCTAGCTGATTTATTCTCCAAAGGCTGCTAAACCGGCACCCCAGCGGGACGGGGAATTTCTATTGATGCTGATACTTTCCGCAAATAAATGCAGTGGCGCACCCCCTGAGTTAGCGGCGTTGTAAAACCCTCAATCGACTCAATCGCGCCGCCTAACTTCTCGACAGCCGGTGTAAACGCTTCTGTCTCCTCATCTGTCCAGTGACCCCGATACAGGATTGCTTGACCTTGAGTTTTCAGCAACGGTAGAGCATATTCAGCACAAGCAGAGGCTGAACCAACGGCTCTAATTAAAGCAAGATCGTATTGCTGCCGGTGCTGCTTTTGTTTGCGAATTTCTTCGGCTCTGCCGATTAAAGCCGTGGTATTTTTTAACTGTAAATCACTGATCAGGGTATTAAGAAAGGCGATTTTTTTGCTGGTAGCATCAAGCAATGTTACCGTCCAGTCAGGCTTAGTAATTGCCACCGGCAGCCCTGGAAAACCTGCGCCACTGCCAATATCAATAACTTTAAAAGATGAATTAACGTTTCCGTCTTCTTTTAAGGCCGGCATCACTCCCCGCAAAGAATCCCACAGGTGCTTTTCCCAAAAATCCTGTGGTTCCGTAATGCGTGTTAAATTGAACTGGCGGTTTCCCTCTAAAATCAATTCGTAAAGGCGTTGAAACTGCATTTGCTGGTCGCTATCTGGCTGCCAAAAAAGTGTTTCCTGCCACAATGAGGTCATTTCTGGCAGCACTGCCGGTGTCATTTCACCCATAATTAACTGTTACTTTTTACCTATTAGTTATCAGGAGGATTAATCCGCCACTTCCGGATCTCCCCCTCTCTTCACCTGAGTGCTGATTCTCAGTTCCTAGTCCCTAATCCCTAGCCCCTCAGCACTGACAGCAGACAATTCCTGCTTGACAAGTTTACCAGGTTCCACCGCTTGCACTTCGCCGTGATTGAGCGTCCAGCAGCGATCTGCGATGCTCAACAAATCACCGGCATCGTGAGTCACAACCAGCAAACTCCAGTGAGTTTTAAGCTTTGCCAGCAAATTTACCAACTGCCGGCGCATCGACCAATCTAAGCCGGCTGTGGGTTCATCTAACATCAGCAAATGAGGTTGACGAATCAGCTGCACGGCCAAAGCAAGGCGTCGCTGCTGTCCTCCGCTTAAAGAATTGGGCGAAGTGTTTAGCGGCAAATGCCCCAAACCCACCTCCGCCAAAGCTTCTTTAACCTGTTCTGACCCTAACTCTGGGTGTCCCAGGCGCAATTCTTGTAAAACTGTGCTCCCACAAAAATGCCGTTCTGGAAACTGAAAAACTAGCCCTCCCAATTGTTGCAGGTTCTCGGCATTGAGTTCCCGCTCGCGCCAGTACACCTTGCCACTGGTCGGTTCAGCAAGACCGGCCAAAATTTCGAGTAATGTACTTTTGCCAGAACCACTCGGCCCAATCACCAGCCCCAACTGTTGGGGTGCAAGTTCTAAATTAACGGATTTGAGGATGGCAGTAGGACTGGCCGGTGGATGATAAACCAAGTTTCTCAGATAGAGCATTCAGACTTTACCGTAACAGGGTGAGCGGTTAATACCTTTTTAAATTTTAGATTTTAGATTTTAGATTGACACAACCAAAGTATTTATTCATTTTCAGCGTTATTAAAAGATGCACAATTATAGCAAAATGAAAGCGAGGGTGAAAAACACAATTGGCCTGATAATTCCAGTGTGCCCTTTTTTACGCGATCACACACACTGGATGCCGGTAGATCCAGCAGAGATCGTCACACGGCTTTCTTTTCGGTCAACTCAGCGATGCCGGTGAAAAAAAACACCACGCCGCACTGTGACGACAACTGGAACATGAAAGTGGTCACTGCGTCAACACCTCCCGGCATTTTGGATTTTTAATTTTAGTTTCAATCTAAAATGTAACCTCTAAAATCCACAACTCCTGCTTTCAAAAGAAGTCAAATATGATCACTGAATTTCTCACACCTGTGCGGATAATGAACGCCCTAACAACCCAAAGTTGTTTGAAGATTGCCGGCAGCGCTGTACTTGCATTTAGTTTATGTGCGAACCCACTTCTCGCTCAAGATCCTTTCCGAACGACAAATTCCCAAGCAATCGGAGACAAGACAGAAGCCGCTTTCAAATCTCTGTTTGAGGAAGGTGACTATAAAACAGCAAATAGCCAACTCGAACAAGCGCTATCGAGTGAGCCGAATGAGCCACTGATTTATGCGATGAAAGCATCTTTAGCCTATACAGAAGGAGATTTAGAAACTCTGAATTCTTATGGGATCAAAACTCGTGAAGTTGCTGAAGGTTTGAAAGTCAGTAACCCTCTACGCAGCAATCTTTATGTAGCCGTTGGGCATTTCTTAGAAGGTGCTTATATCCTCAGTAAGGAAGGTACAGTTAAAGGCAGTCCCGCAGCCTTGACAAAATTGCGACAAGTCTTTCAACATCTCGATGCTGCTGAAAAAATTGCTCCTCAAGATCCAGAAGTTAACTTGATTAAAGGATATATGGATCTGATGCTAGCGACAACGCTACCTTTTTCCAATCCGGATGACGCAATTTCTCGCTTAGAAAAGTATGCCGGCCCGCGCTATTTAGCTGATCGCGGTATTGCAGTTGGACGCCGAAATATGAAACAATATGATAAGGCACTCGAATCGGTTAATCGTTCCGTTGCTGAGACACCCAACAATCCCGAAGCACACTATTTAAAAGCTCAGATTTTGGTAAATCTGAAGAATAACAAAGAAGCAAAACAACATTTCCAGACCGCTTTAGCCAAACCCGAACAGCTTCCAAAAAGCCTGGTTCAGCAAATATTTTACGAACACTGCAAAAATGAAAAGCGCCTGGAGAATAAAACTTGGAATTGTGACGCAGTGCGAGATAAAATAAGAGAAGGCAAGGGTAATTGGGGTCCCAGCGAATTACCACGACTCGAATAAATCGTTAATAACAATGCAAGTACAGTTTCGAGAATTTGACCCATTTGATTTGTGGATTTGGTTGGAATTCAGTACAGTTCCAAGCAATGTAGAAAAGCAGTATGTCGAAGAAGTGTTCAGTTCCTGGTTTTTTCTAGGAAAACTAGGAGGCTTCAACGCTGAAAATCTTCAGGTGCAGGAAGCCGGCATCGATCTCAGCTACATGGACTATGACACTGACACAGCGGATAACAGCATGATGGCACTCATGCACAATATGGCAGAAGTTGACTATCAAGGAACTTGGGCGCGTTGCTGGTTTGATTTGGGCACCAGTGACGCACTCGCCCTGGATGTACTGATCAGCACCTTCAATCAATTTAGCAAAGAGTATGTCACGATTGAAAAATTGATTATTGGCGGCGAAAATCCAGACTGGCCGGTTGATAGAAAACGCAGCCAAGCTGACTTTGCCGGCGATAATTGATGAAAGATTGCAAGGGATGTAATCAATAGCGTAAAACCATGAAGTTTTGCAAAAGTAGGGGCGACATATCACGCCCCTATTTTTAATTTGTTTTAAGCTTTGAATAGTGAGAATTTGCGGGTGAGGGTAGCTAACTGAGCTGCCGGCTCAAAAAGTACAACAAGGAGGCTATCTGAAATGGTAATTGCAGCAGTTCAATCATCCAATATTCAAGCCGGCGAATCTAACAAAATTTCGCTAGAAGAATGGATGCAAAACCCACCCAACAATATGGAATGGGTAAATGGGCAATTAGAGGAGAAAACCGGCATGACACTCAAGCACAGTCGAATTCAATCAAAACTAGATTCCTATTGGCGAACTTATAAAGAATCCAGTGGACAAGGAGGAGAAGTTTATATAAGTCCACCCTGCTGCACCACTAAGCAAGGACGTAAGCCTGATGTTGCATATCTAACTCCAGAATTGCAGGCTCAATTTGGTGAGGCGGCTGCTTTACCTCAGAGTTTCCCATTATGTGCTGAAATTGTTTCTCCAACAGACTTTGCTGAAGAACTTATTGCTAAATCTCAAGAGTATTTACAGTCAGGTGGTGAAGAAGTTTGGCTCATTTTTTCTGAGAATAAATGGATTATTGTCGTGACAAAAAACCGGCAGCTCGTTTTCATTTCTGGGACAACCGTTAGCACTCAAACAGTTTTGCAAGGTTTTAGTATTGCCGTAGACGAGCTGCTAGCCTGAAATTGCAGGGGAGACTAGCACAGAGAAAAGCTTATATGTTAGCTAACCCTAATTCTCATCAACAGATGTAAGGAATCCTGACAAATGGCAGAAATTTCCTGTTTATTAAACTGACTAAATAAGATATATTCCTGTAAACATTATTATCTAAACCATTCAACCTTTGCAATCCAGGCAATGAGCTGTATACTATTCTCAGTATTTTAAAACGGCTGGCTCAACAGTTGTTAGAAATCGGCTAAACTTAGAAGCCGACATTAGAAAGCCTAAAGCTTTGTAACAACTTCTTAACTTCTCTATAAAAACCACTGACAACAATGTACAGACAAGGTGAAATTCGGGTGCTAGCCCTAGGGCTAATTCGGGATGGTGAGCGCATCTTCTTATCAGAAGGTTACGATCCGGTTAAACAACAGACATTCTATCGCGCAATGGGGGGAGGCGTTGACTTTGGTGAAACCAGCCGGCAAGCCTTAGAACGGGAATTTCAAGAGGAAATTCAAGCGGAATTAACCAATATTCATTATTTAGGTTGTCTAGAAAACCTCTTTGTATTCAACGGAAACCCTGGACACGAATTGATTCAGCTTTATCAGTGTGACTTTGTTGATCGCAAATTTTATGAGCTAGAGCAATTCACCTTTGCCGAAGGTGAACGGCAAAAAACAGCGCTGTGGGTAGATATTGAACGCTGTAAATCTGGAGAGTTACGGCTAGTTCCTGAAGCGTTTTTCGACTATTTATCAGCGCAGCTTTGAAAAAATTGGGTTATTTTATAAATAACCCTTAAATCTCCTCAATTCTTTTTAACTCATAGCCGGCAGCCGGCATATCCTGAACTTAGCTAACATTTGCTGTAAAGCTAGACACAGCGAATGGATTTCCCTATTCAAGGCGATCATAGGTGCAACTTCCTAACCGCCCTCTCCTCAATAGCAAACCTGTGACAAAAATTGCTGCCCCAAAAATTTCAGGCTTAAACCGGCAAACTTATCAACGCATGAAACTGGCGTTGAGTCTGGATCTGCGCCGGCAAATTTTTGTGGGAGTGTGTGACGATCTGCCTCTGCGCGATCTCCTCGCAGCTCATTTACAGGCGGAACTCGGCTATCCTCTGCCAGAGGAACAAACCGAAGAAACCCCTGAACCCCTAGAAAAATCGAACCTTCCGGGAATAGTCAGCTTGCGGCTGAACTTGCGCCACCCCAATCCTATCGCTCAAATTGTCCAGTGGTTCGCCCAGCATCCCGCCCTTAACAACACCGGCACCTCACCTGGCTTTCAAATTCTAGGCGTAGAACGTTTAACGCGCCAGCAGCCGGCATTACAATGGTCATTTCTTAGCTATCTGCGCGATATTGAGCGCACCCTGCCCACCTTAGAGTCTAACCTGTTGCTTTGGGTGCCCCGCCCTTGGTTGCGTTCCATCCAAGAGTCTGCACCGGAATTTTGGAGTTGGCGCACCGGCGTCTTTGAATTTGAAGGCGATCCCAAGCCGGCAACCCCCTCCGACAACCACCAAGGCGCACCCCAGAATCGCACAGCCGCTAAGAAAAAAGCCACTCTACCGGCTAACCTGAAGGCAAAAGCCCCCAGCCAACCTGATCGGCAACAACCCCCCCGCAGACAACCACAGCCGCAAGAGAGCAGTCAAACGGCGCAGACTCCGATTGATCACTCACACTTCATCCTCGATCCGGCTGACTTTGGCAACACCCACCTTGAAGATGAGCTAGAGCTTAATCATTCAGTTGGGGCGCTAGACTCCGCCAGTCCAAAGATACAGGAACCGCTGTTACCGTCTCCCCCTCCCCACTCACCCGACAAAAAACAACTAAAAACCGAAAACTTAGACTTCAAACTTCAGCCTTCAGACTTCAGCCGGCTTAAACAAGAGTCGAAAACAGTCGCCGAATTGGTGGATTTAGTCTTAGCCAGTGCCACCCAAGAAGCCGGTTGGGATGGGGAATTAAAGCATTCCCAGCCGATCCAAAGCTTGCAAACAATCGAGCAATTACACCGGCAACCCCACGCACCAGCCGCCTTGGCAAGCGCCTATCAATCCCTCGGAGATATTTACCGCACGCGCATCGAACAGGGAGACGCCACACAGCAAAACCTGACGATCGCCATTCGCGCTTATGAGCAAATGCTGGAATTTCAGGATGCGGCGTCTCCTCAAGTTCCGGATATTTTAAATGATTTAGGCAACCTCTACTGGATGCTGTCGCGTTATGTGATGCCGGCAGAGCAAAAATTGCCTTACTTAGAGTTGGGAATTCACGCATATCACGCAGCGTTGATGAATATCAACCCGCAAACCCAGCCCCAATCTTATGCGATGATTCAGAATAACTTGGGAGCTGTTTACGGAGATTTGGCGCGTTATCGAGAGCCGGCAGAAAACCTGCATCAATCGGTTTTAGCCTATCAAGAAGCCCTGAGATACCGCCGGTGGGAAGTAGACAACCCCAATACGGGAACGCCGGCACAGTATGCCTCAACCCTAAATAACTTAGGCACCGCTTACTGGAATTTAGCACAGCACCAACAGCCAATTCCCAACCTCAAGCAAGCGATTTCAGCCTATAACGAAGCCCTGCGGTACTACAGCCCAGACCGGCAGCCCCTCGACTATGCCATGATTCAAAATAACTTGGGTACAGCGTATTGGAATTTGGCACAGTACGAACAACCTGAAGACTATCTCTTACTCGCCATCAGCGCCTATCAAATTGCCTTGGGTTATCGTACCGCAGACGCAATGCCCGCCGCCTGCGCCGCCACGCAAAATAACTTAGGCACCGCCTACTGGCATTTAGCAAATCAAGCCAAAAACAAGCCGGTAGAGCGCTTTGAGTTCTTGCAACACGCCATCTCTGCCTACGAAGCCGCCTTGAATGTGGCACAACAACTGGCTGCCGGCACTCAACCCCTAAAAGCGCTCAGTTTCGATATTTTTTCCACCCATAACAATTTAGGCTTAGCTCACTATCAAATTGCCACAGATCAGCAAGTGCCAATGGATAAAGCCAGCCGATCTGCCCATTTAGACACCGCACTGCACCACCATTTGCAAGCCTTGCAGGGATGGCAGCAGCAACCAGATTTTTATCAAACCGCCATGAGTTTTGTTGTGCAAACCATCCGCGCATTCTACGCAGAAGGCGGATTTCAAGCACAAAACGCAGTCCTGTCAAAGATTCCGGGTCAATTGTTACCCGAAATCATGCGCCGGTTGTAGAGATAGGCGTGGGGCATTGGGCATTGGGCATGGGGCATGGGACTAGGAAAGAATTTAGAAGTAGAAGTAGCGATTGTCTTGTTGGGGACAGTCAAAATATCTCAGCGCCTTATTGGAGTGGGAGAAAAATAGCGGCGCAGCAGACGGGGGGATTGTTGTCCACAGTCTACAATCAAAGAAAGTAGATTTAAGTGTTTATCGCAACAACATTTTAGACAGTCCCACCAGAAACTTTAATTTATAGTTGTGCCTACCGTGCCCCAAAACCTTCAAGAGCAAGAACTAGACTTAAGAACGCTGTTTCCATTTGACCTAGATCAGTTTCAGATGGATGCGATCGCCGCCCTGAATGCCGATCGATCCGTGGTTGTGTGCGCCCCCACCGGCTCCGGGAAAACTTTAATTGGAGAATATGCCATCTACCGCGCTCTGGCTAGCGGACGCCGGGTCTTCTATACCACACCATTAAAGGCTCTGTCAAATCAAAAGTTACGAGATTTCCGCGAACAATTTGGTGCTGATCGAGTTGGGCTAGTCACCGGCGATGTCTCCGTCAATCGTGATGCCCCGATCTTGGTGATGACTACGGAAATTTTCCGTAATATGCTCTACGGCACCCGCATTGGAGAAGTCGGGACTTCTTTAATTGGTGTGGAAACGGTGGTGCTTGATGAGTGTCACTACATGAACGACCGGCAGCGCGGCACGGTTTGGGAAGAGTCTATCATCTACTGCCCCCGTGAAATTCAACTGGTCGCCCTCTCCGCAACCGTGGCCAACAGCGGCCAACTCACAGATTGGATCGCCCAAGTACATGGCCCGACGGATCTTATTTACTCGGACTTTCGCCCCGTTCCCCTAGATTTTCACTACTGTATGCCGAAAGGGCTATTTCCCCTGCTGGATAACAGTGGCAAGAAAATTAGTCCCCGCCTCAAACCCAAAGGGGGCAAACCGAAAGGAGGCCGGCCAGAAGCGCCGAGTATGCCGTTTCTGCTGTCGATTCTACAGCAGCGGGATATGTTGCCGGCGATTTACTTTATCTTCAGTCGTCGGGGATGCGATAAAGCAGTTGCAGACTGTGCGGAACTCAGCCTTGTGAGCAAGCGAGAAACCCAACAGCTAAAACTGCGAATTGATGACTTTTTGGCCCGTAACCCAGATGCCGGTCGTGCCGGCCAAGTGGAACCGTTGTATCGCGGAATTGCCGCCCACCACGCGGGAATTTTACCGGCTTGGAAAGGTTTAGTTGAAGAACTGTTTCAAGAAGGTCTGATTAAGGTCGTATTCGCAACAGAAACCCTAGCGGCGGGGATTAATATGCCGGCTCGCACCACAGTAATTTCCAGCCTTTCCAAGCGCACAGACGACGGCCACAGATTGCTGAAAGCCTCGGAATTTCTACAAATGGCAGGGCGTGCCGGTCGTCGGGGCATGGATGAATTGGGCCACGTCGTCACCGTGCAGACGCCGTTTGAAGGGGCGAAGGAAGCGGCTTATCTCGCCACTGCCGGTGCTGATCCCTTGGTGAGTCAGTTTGCCCCCAGCTATGGCATGGTGTTGAATTTGCTGCAAACCCATTCCCTAGAGGAAGCAAAGGAACTGGTGGAACGCAGTTTCGGCCAATATCTGGCAAATCTGTCTCTGCGACCTCAACAGGACGAAATCGCAGTTTTGCAGAAAGAATTAGATCAAGTGCAGTCCCAGCTGGAATCGATTGACCCGAATGTGCTGTCTCGGTATGAAAAATTGCACGAACGGCTCAAAGTCGAGCGGCAACTGTTCAAAACATTGCAAGAACAAGCGACGCAAGTCTCAGCGAGTGAGATATTTGTGGCCTTGCCCTATACAATGCCAGGGACAATTCTTAGGCTGAAAGGTAAGCACGTGCGTTATAGTGAGCCGATCAGCGCGGTATTAGTCACGCGAGTGGCCGGTTCTGGCCAAGTCCCCTACTTAGTTTGCCTGGGGCGGGATAACCGCTGGTATGTGGTGACGATGAGTGATGTGGTGGGTTTGCATCCAGAGTTGCCCAGAGTGCAAGGGGTAGACCGGCTGGAAGGGCTGCCGGTGGAATTGTCACTCAAACCCGGTGCTTCCCGCCAAGGCACAGAGGCTACGGCAATCGTCGCACAGCAGATTCCGGAACCGTCAGTGGCGGAGGAAGCCCCAGAAGTTGTGGAACAGATGCAACGGGTAATCGCGGTGCAAGAGCAAATCGCATCTCACCCGATCCATCAGTGGGGTGAGCCGGCAGCCTTGCTGAAGCGTCAGCGGCGGGCAACCAATCTGGCAGCAGAAATTGAAAAATACAAAGGCCATCTGCATAAACAATCCCAGCGTCATTGGGAAGAGTTTCTCGACCTAATCGACATTTTGGTGCATTTTGGCGGCTTGGAAGGAGAACCGCCGGCTCAGCCCTACAAACCCACCTTCTTAGGGGAAGCCGCAGCAGCCATTCGCGGCGATAACGAACTTTGGCTGGGGCTGGTTCTGATGTCTGGGGAATTGGATGAACTTGACCCCCATCACCTCGCGGCTGCTTGTGCTGCCTTAGTGACGGAGGTTTCTCGACCGGGCACCTGGGCTAATTATGATCTTTCGGCTGAAGTGCAGGAAGCTTTAGGGGGCTTGCGAAGCATCCGGCGGGCGCTGTTCCAGTTGCAGCGTCGCTATCGTGTAGCGCTGCCTATCTGGTTAGAACTTGATTTAATTGCCTTGGTGGAGCAGTGGGCAATGGAGGTAGAATGGCCCGAACTCTGCGAGAACACCAGTTTAGATGAGGGGGATGTTGTGCGAATTCTCCGCCGTACGCTGGATTTTCTCTCTCAGGTGCCTCATGTCCCCCACATCTCAGAGACGCTGAAGCGCAACGCCTATCGCGCCATGCAGTTAATTGATCGCTTCCCGGTCAATGAAGCGCTTGATTAATTGGGGAAATGGTATTCATTGCTAACATGAATTTCCAGTCAAGGCGTAATTTGAGAGTTTACGCCTTGACTAAATGGAAAAGATGTAGTATTAAATGCTAAATTCCTGCACCGTCGAGAAACTGCTGAATTTCCTTATCCCTAAGTCGGCAATTTGGGGCGGCATCAGGTGCGTGTGGCCTAGTGGAAGCGCCGACTAAAACCGGCGTTCTTACGGCTGAACTGTCTGCCGGCAAATTAGCATTTGCTGTAGATTTTTGGCTGTGTAGGTTTTGAACTTGTTCTTCGAGCGCTTCAATTCTATCAAGCAAGGCACGAATCACGGTTGCCTCAGAATCCGGTAGCTGGCCATGTTCCAGCGGATTAACCCGAACCCCAGAGCGGTAGACGATTCTACCGGGAATTCCCACCACGGTGCAATCGGAAGGGACATCTCGCAGCACCACAGAACCGGCACCGATGCGGACGTTATTACCAATTTGGAGATTGCCAAGAACTTTGGCACCGGCACCCACGACAACACATTCGCCTAAGGTGGGGTGACGCTTGCCACTTTCTTTGCCGGTGCCACCGAGGGTTACACCTTGGTAGATGAGGGCGTAATCTCCGACAATGGCAGTTTCCCCGATCACAACTCCCATGCCGTGGTCAATAAAAATCCCCTTGCCGATTGTCGCACCCGGATGAATTTCTACGCCGGTGAAAAACCGAGCCAAGTGAGAAATCAGGCGAGGGATGAAGGGAATTTTCAGCAGGTGCAACCAGTGAGCCAGCCGGTAAAACACCAACGCTTGCAAACCAGGGTAGCAAAACAAAACTTCTAACCAGTTACGTGCAGCTGGGTCACGCTCAAAAATGATGCGGAAGTCGGCAGCAAGAGTATTTAGCACGAGATGTTATCCACTTTTGGCAAAACATACCACCTTATATATTATCGCCGTTGTTGCCGGTGTCCTCTGCCAAAATTCAGATGCCGATGCTGTCGTGTCTTGATTTTCAGTTAAATTGTCTGACTCAAATATCAACAGTTGCAGACAATCGGCAAAATTTTAGACTATAGGGATGGGTGTGTGTATTAAGAGGGTCTGTCAAATAAGATGTATCTTGAGTTACTGCCGCACAGTAAGCTTGTATTTCCATCGGGAACCGGCTTCTATCGAACCCACCCAAACTTCATATTCGCCGGCTTTCCAATCCGGATCTTGAATGCTGGCATCCTTATTTTTGCCGGTATCATCCGCGCAGCGAACCGTCCCGTCAGGCCCTTTGATCGCTAAGGTTGTATCTTTGCCCCCACTGTCAACTTCAATGGCCAACTGCGGAAAGTCTTTTTGCAAAACCATTTTATAATCCGGCGCGTTGTCAGCAAACCCCAAACATTTGTTACCTCGGCGATCTTGGTTGGCCACAATGGCCGGTAAAGAGGTTGAGCCACTGGTATAGCCTGATGCAACTCCCTGTGAGGGTTTAAAGCCGGGGGCGAGGGTCAAAGCTCCAAAAACCGGCGTCTCTGCTAAAGCCGGTAGGGCGCTTAGTGCTGTCATTCCAGCCAGTAAACAACCGTATTTGAACCGCAGTTTGGTGCGTCTTAACATCGCAACTATCCTCCTACACATTCGGGGCGGTTACTTTCTATATTCACGAAGCGCAAAATACAGATGAAGCTAATGTAGTTGTAACAGCGATGGGCGAGTTTAATAGAAACAGGAGTGACAATTTTGTTTCTGCCACATTCACTCCATCCAGTTTTAACAGTGCTTTTGTGAGGAAAAGACGATGCCTGCGGTCATCTTGGTTTTTCTGGTAATTGTCGGTTGCGTTGGGGTTGAAGCTTTGGTGGCTTTGCCTTTAGGAGCCATAGAATTGGTTAAGGTGCCACTATGGCTGTTTCTCACCGTGGCTTTGATCGTGTTTTCCTGGTATTTTGGCGAGTGAAACAACTGCACAAATTTCTGGAAGCCCTCACCGGCTGCTTTGGCAAGAAGGCTTTGTTAAGGACAGTCTATTGAATATGGCCGCAAAGCTGAGTTTAAGGATGCTTTAACACAAAGCCGTTAATTTCTGATTTTCCGGGTCGCTGTCATCGTTGCCGGCTAGAACCACCATAATTTTTACCAAAATTGCCCCTAATGAGCAATCAGCATAGCGATTATCCAGTAATTCGCTAAAATCAATGATAAATCTTTCAAAAAAAGTTGATGCCGGCTCCCAGGGCGCTGTTTTTAGTAAACTCTACCTTTTAAATTTATTTAATGACTTATTTAATTAAATTAATCAGCGCCACTGTTTGGCTTATCTTAAAATCTTTTCAATCAACTTAATCACGAGAAGTTTTACACAAAATATAGCAAAAAACAGGCTTTTAAAGACAAAAACCTCACAAACTTAAGCTAACGTTTCTCTCAAACCGCTTTCTTCTGCTTTGAAATTCTCAAGCTTGAGGGTAATATTTCACAATTAATAAACAGTTGCGCTGATCCTCAGTTTGTGTATAGCTCAGACCATCGGCTATTCGATCCAAAAGTTTCAACCCCCGACCTCCCACAGCCTCCTCATCTACTTGCGCCGGCATATCTGCGACGCTTCCTTTGAGATCGAAAGGCTGTCCGCGATCCCATATCCGAATTTCTAAGCGTTGTGGGAAAATGGCTACCTCAATTTCTATCGGAGTTTCTGGAGGTTTATCTCTGTGGGCGTGACGAACAGCGTTTGTAAATCCCTCCGCTATTGCTAACTGGCACTGCATCCAAATATATTTAGGAACTGGGGGATGGTTAAATTGGTCGAACCATGATAAAACTTGGGAGAGGTCACTTAAATTGGAACCCACCTGAATTTCCGCTTTGTGAATGGCTTGCCAATCGCTCAAATCATTTAAGTTCATAACAGTGCTGCCAATTTTTTATGTCACAATTTAACGCGTACCTCTATAGATTTACCATAAAAAATAGAGGTTGGTAGGCTCTTTTGTTTAACTAAAAATCTCGTTTTCAAAACAATTATTTTGAGAACTTATTTAAAGCCAAAAGTGAATGAATCAAAATTGAATTTGAGGTTGTCCGGCATGATTTTTTATGAAAAAAGCAATGATTGTTTCCCAAGGCAACCACCGGCATGGCGACTGGCCGCAGACTGGATAACTGAGGGATCAAGCGGGGTAGACAGTTTTTGTGATAAAATTTAACACTTCTAGCAGCCAAGGTTAAGCTGGAGAGGAAGTTAAATGACTGTTGTCGCACTGCTTTTTTCAGTTTAGAGACTTTTGGTTAACTATATCAACTAAACGTCCTTTTGATTTCTGATATCTTAGCCCTCTCATCGACTTGTAAGCAGCTCGTCGTAGGTGCTTTATACTTATGACTCAAATTCTAGTGATTGATGACGATCCTACGATTCGGCTGGTACTGACAAAAGCCCTGCAAAAGCAGGGTTATGAAGTCACAGTCGCCAAGGATGGCAAAGAAGGAATTGAGCAGGCGCAGCGGTTGCGTCCTGCATTAATTATCAGTGACTGGATGATGCCCCACATGGATGGGTTGCAAGTCTGCCAGTGGGTTAAAGCCAATCCAGATTTGTCAACAACATTTTTCTTACTGCTGACGGCGCGTGGGGACATAGAGGATCGGGTGATTGGGCTGGACACCGGCGCAGATGAATTTCTCTCTAAACCCATTGAGATCGATGAGCTAAATGCCAGAGTGCGAGCCGGTTTGAGAATACACCAGCTCAATCAGGAGTTGCATTCCTCAAAACAGATTTTGGAGGCAGAATTAGCTGATGCGGCTGAGTATGTACGTTCACTCGTCCCGTCTCCTGTAACCAGTAAACCCGCGACAATTGAGTGGCGGTTTATTCCCTCCAAACAATTGGGAGGCGATTGTTTTGACTACTATTGGCTCGATGCAGATCATTTAGCGATTTATTTGCTAGATGTATCCGGGCATGGTGTGGGGGCTGCGCTGCTATCAGTTTCAATGCTGAATTTGTTGCGTTCGCGTTCCTTGCCCAACACCAATTTTCATCAACCTAAGGAAGTCTTGAAAGCTTTAAATCAGTCTTTCCAGATGAATTATCAGCGGCAACACTACGTTGATAAATACTTTACAATCTGGTATGGCGTTTATCACCGAGTCAAGCGCCGGCTGGTTTATGCAAGCGCCGGCCACCCGCCGGCAGTGTTGATATCGGGTACAAATGTCGGCAACACTTTGGTTAAAAAGTTAAAGACGCCGGGATTGCCCATCGGGATGTTTCCTGAAGCTGAATATGCTGACGATTCATGTGAGATCAAGGCATTGAGTTCCCTGTATGTTTTTAGTGATGGCATTTACGAAATTAATCTGCCTGATGGAAAACTCTGGGGACTCGATGATTTTATCAATCGGGTCGTCTATTACCGGCAGAAACAAGCGGCTAATTTAGACCAACTTCTAGATGAGATTCGCGCTTTAAATGGAAAAGACAGCTTTGAAGATGATTTGTCCTTGTTGCAAATCATCTTCGGCTGATTGTCGTACACCATTCAAGTTGGCTCTTTTAGTTAAGTGAGCCGCACAAAAGCTCTCTGGTTAATTGGCAGAACTCACCGCTTTATTGAACTCATCTCGATTAGAAAATATCTGAAAAACTCGATCCATGCTTGTCAGTTCAAATAACATTCTGACCTGAGCATTGATCGAGCAGATAAATAGCTTACCGCCGGCGGCACGCACCGCTTTGAGTGCTGATACCAAAGCACCCAAACCCGAACTATCAATAAACGTTACATCTTGCAGATCGATTAACACAACATCTGCGCCATTGGCGACAATCTCGTCAATTTCTTGCCGCACTTGAGAAGCCTTTGTACCGTCTAAAAGGCCAGAAGGTTGCACAACTTTAACAACAGGACTCATAGATTTGGGCTGAGTGAGTAGGTCTGCAAAAGTGAAAGGGGCTAGTCTGTCCCAGGCTGTCGCTAAATAGACTGCCTGCTTCAGGATAATCGGGTTTTGGCTACCGTGCTGAATGATAGCAACCCACTGCTTCCTAGGTATAGCCTACAGCGAGGCAGTGTCAAAGGATCGCCGGCCAAGAATCAGCAACCCTCGCTCGGCTTTCCAGATCGGGCTAAACGCCGCCCAGTCAGAAGGATAGGGTTTTGTTGCTTTGCAGCCGGCATTACGATTGGAATCGAGTTTTTGAGCTGCCAACCGCCATTCCAAGAACCCCAGTTTTTGTTTTGAGGGATAATCGGGAAAAAACTTGATCACTGTTTATCCCGATCCAACTGTAAGTGACACACCCGTAAACAGGCCATGACATCCCGGAAATCAGCCGTTATGGCTAATTTGCTCCCGAATTGCCAAACCTTATCCCAGAGGCCGCAAACACCCAGCTAGCTGCCCTTGAGAGCTTCCCTCGTTGATGTGGCTATTCCAGCGCCGGCAACGCCAGATGGATATTAACTTTCGGGCTATCATCTGCGCCAGATGATCAGCATCCCTGGGAAAGCCGGCAGGCTGGGCGTTGCATTATCCGCTTCTTTTATTTCGGCCTCCAAGTCTTCTTTTAATAGATAAAGTTATGATAGCCTGTGAGCAACTTAGGAAAGGATTGGGGATAGGCTAATGAGCCGATTGTTGAGCGCAAGTTGCGCTTCCTGACTTTTGAGCTAGAAAAATTAATAATAGAAAAAGAGGAAAAATGTTTTTCATTGGTAAAATTATTTAATCCTAAAAATAATCAAAGCTTCTGGTAATATTCTATTTTAAAAAGAGATCAATTTATGCGCTCCGACTTGTTCATCCTTTATTTATGTTCGACAAACCTTTGAATGTTAAAGTAAATTTATAAGAAATGAGCTATGAATTTTGTTGAAATTTTAGGATTTGCGGCAGCGACATTAACAACGCTTGCTTTTTTGCCTCAGCTTATTAAAACTTGGCAGTCGAAATCAGCAAAAGATGTTTCTTTAGAAATGCTGATTACTTTTTGTATTGGCGTATTTTTGTGGCTGGTGTACGGTCTTTATATTCAGTCGTGGCCGGTGATTATTGCCAACCTGCTGACTTTGGGTTTTAACCTGATAATTTTATCGCTTAAAATTAAATATGAATAAGATCCTTTTTTGCTGACGCTAAACCTGCCTGTGACTGCCTCTGTATTTTCTGCTGAACGGCTTTTATTTACTCCTGCAACCCCGGATGCTGGGGCGATCCCTACGATTTTTGCCTTCCCGAACGAGTACAGCGTTGGCATCACCAGCCTCGGCTATCAAATTGTGTGGGCAAATTTGGCCATGCGATCAGATGTGTGGGTGAGCCGGCTATTTACCGATACCCATGAACCGCTGCCGGCATCCCCAGAATTATTAGGATTTTCGATTTCATGGGAACTGGATTATGTCAATATTTTGAGCTTGTTGGAATCGCTAGAGATCCCCATTCGTGCTGCTGATCGCACGGATAATCATCCTTTGGTATTTGGTGGAGGTCCGGTTTTAACAGCTAACCCAGAACCCTTCGCCGGCTTCTTCGATGTGATTTTGCTGGGGGATGGGGAAAATTTGCTGGGGGATTTTATTGAGGCTTACAAACAAGTCCGCAACGCCGGCAGGCAAACTCAACTGCGGCATTTAGCGCAAGTTCCGGGGGTTTATGTACCCAGTCTCTATGAGGTGAAATATATCAGCCCAGATGGCCCAATTGCGTCAATTGAGCCGGCATTTCCTGACATTCCCGCCACAGTAGCTAAGCAGACTTATCGGGGTAATGTTCTGTCTGCATCGTCGGTGGTGACGGAAAAGGCAGCTTGGGAAAATATTTACATGGTGGAAGTCGTTCGTAGCTGTCCAGAAATGTGCCGGTTTTGTTTGGCAAGTTATTTAACTTTGCCGTTTAGAACAGCCAGTATGGAAGTTTCTTTAATTCCCGCAATTGAGCGAGGTCTGGAAGTAACAAATCGGCTGGGTTTGCTGGGCGCATCTGTTACCCAACACCCAGAATTTGACAGCTTGCTCGATTATTTGAGTAAGCCAAAGTTTGATGATGTGCGGCTCAGCATTGCCTCTGTACGGACAAATACAGTTACAGAAAGCTTAGCAAAAATTCTGGGAAATCGCGGCACAAAATCCCTGACGATTGCCATTGAAAGTGGGTCTGAGCGGCTCCGCAAAATTATTAACAAGAAGCTGAATAATGAGGAGATTATTCAAGCTGCGGTAAATGCCAAAGCCGGCGGCTTGACGGGACTAAAACTTTACGGCATGGTTGGCCTTCCCGGTGAGGAACCAGAGGATTTAGAAGAGACTGTGGCAATGATGCGCTCGCTAAAAAAAGCGGCTCCGGGTTTGCGTTTAACGTTGGGATGCAGTACATTTGTCCCCAAATCTCATACTCCGTTTCAGTGGTTTGGGGTCAATTCTTTAGCAGAAAAGCGTCTGAAGTCCTTGGAAAAACAATTGCGCTCACACGGTCTGGATTTTAGACCTGAAAGTTACAATTGGTCAGTCGTTCAAGCACTAATCTCAAGAGGAGATCGCCGGCTCTCTGATTTACTAGAATTGGTGCGACACTATGGCGATTCTTTAGGCAGTTATCGGCGAGCCTTTAAAGAGTTGCGGGGCAAGTTGCCTGAGATGGATTTTTACGTCCATACTAACTGGGAATTAGAGCGAGTTTTACCCTGGAGCCACTTGCAAGGGCCGCTGCCGGTGGCAACCCTACAAAAGCACTTGGCTGATGCGACTGCTTATTTTAAGGAGGTCGAGCAAGCAAGTTGAAGGTGCGTAAAATTGCTGAGAATTTGGGCAACTTTAAAATAATCATGAGGAATCTGGAAAACTAGAAATGTCAGGGTTAGAGTGGTTGCTATCAAACTTCTGATGGATTTAAACCATCAGTGGCACTCCACACCCAGACTTCTAGCTGGAAGGACTCTTATGGCATTTGCTAAAGCTGTATTGAATTTCAAACAAACCTTAAATGTTGCTCTATTAGGAACCGGCACGTTTTTGTTATTGACTTCCTCGGTCAAGGCTACTGAGTTAACGAGCAGTGCCGGTGTTAATCATCTGCAGGACAGTGCGGCAGAGATCACCAATTTTCAACCGGCAGCTTCAGAAATCTCACCAAGCGTCAAACCTGTGCTAGTAGCTCAAGACCGTGCAATTTGTGGACTTGACGGCAGAATTGTCCGCCGGTTTGAGACAACCTATTACCGAGTGTTTATTTGCGAAGATCAAAATTCTGACAGTCTGACTTACGTGGGGATGGAAAAAGGTGCGGAGCAGAGTAGTAATATTATTCTGCCGCTGGTAAGTTCTGAGAATGACACTTATGTTGCGGTGAACGGGGAGGTCGTCTATACAATCGATTCGCAAGAGTTAATTATTACTGAAAATGGCCGGATTATTGGCAGAGAAGCTGTGCTGAGTTCGGGAATTTAAGGAATTCCAACGGTTTAGATGATACAGTAGAGCCGCCGGTAACGTAGCGTGCCGGTGGCAAAAACAACCGGATATAATTACCGCACCGGCTCTAGACAACCGCTCTCACAACAAATTCCAGCCTTAATTAAAATGCAAAACACAGCGGAATATATCTGTGCCTATTGCGGAGAACCCAATTTAACGTTTATCGATCTCAGCGCCGGCAACCAGCAGTCTTATGTTGAAGATTGTCAAGTCTGCTGCCGGCCTAATATTCTGTATGTGCGAGTGGATGAAGAAACCTTAGATATTGAAATTGATACTGAGTTTGAAGGCTAAATGAGAGAAATCAACAAAATTTAATCACTCCTTTTCTTTGAGCAACTACCCATCACGGATTTGAGATGCTACACTTCAAACATTCCTCACTGATTGATGCGCCGGTAGAAGTAGTCTGGAGCTTTCACGAAAGACCCGATATTCTCCAACTTCTCACTCCTCCCTGGCAGCCGGTTCAAATCATCCGTCGCGAAGGCGGTTTAGATGTGGGTGCTATTTCTGAATTCCGCCTTTGGTTAGGGCCAATTCCCGTGCGCTGGGTTGCTCGTCATACGGAATGCGAAAAAAACCGGCTTTTCACCGACCGGCAAATTGAAGGCCCAATGGAAAGTTGGACTCACCGGCATCATTTTATTGAGGAAAATGGAAAAACCAGATTGACGGATGCCATCGACTTCGAGTTACCAGGAGGAGGACTTGCTGAACTCGTTCTCGGCTGGTGGGTGGATCTGCGGATCAAGGATATGTTTTCCTACCGGCACAAAGTCACAAAACGGGAGTGCGAACAACAAACTTGAGTTTTCTATTCAGAGTAAAAGCATCTATTATAAGAAGTAACAAAAAAAAATCCCCTGACGGTTAGGCCAGAGGATGAACAGAAAACATCAATCAGGGTGCATCTATTATTGATATTCTCCTGCCACCTAGGCGCATCCGGGAGATTATCAAGCAAAAAAAAAGCCCCTGGCGAAGTTGCCAGAGAGCTATCAATCAGGGTGCATCTATTATTGATATTCCCCTGCCACCTAGGCGCATCCGGAAGATTATCGAGCAAAAAAAAAGCCCCTAGCGAAGTGCCAGAGAGCTATCAATCAGGGTGCATCTATTATTGGTATTCCCCTGCCACCTAGGCGCATCCGGAAGATTATCGAGCAAAAAAAAAGCCCCTGGCGAAGTGCCAGAGAGCCATTAATCAGGGTGCATCTATTATTAGTATTCCTTGTGTAGCAGGGTGTATCCGGAAGATTATCGAGCAAAAAAAAAGCCCCTGGCGAAGTGCCAGAGAGCCATTAATCAGGGTGCATCTATTATTGATATTCCCCTGCCACCTAGGCGCATCCGGAAGATTATCGAGCAAAAAAAAAGCCTCTGGCAAAGTTGCCAGAGAGCCATCAATCAGGGTGCATCTATTATTGGTATTCCCCTGCCACCTAGGCGCATCCGGAAGATTATTGACCAAAAAAAAAGCCCCTGGCGAAGTGCCAGAGAGCCATTAATCAGGGTGCATCTATTATTAGTATTCTTTTAGTAGCCGGGTGTATCCGGAAGATTATCGAGCAAAAAAAAAGCCCCTGGCGAAGTGCCAGGGAGCCATCAATCAGGGTGCATCTATTAGCTGTATTCTTAATTGCGGTTTGAGATCCGGAAAGTTTACAGAAAAATGGCTAAATTTGCCGGCAGTCGTGATGAGTAGAACCCGACTGCAGATTTTAGCAAGTAATTATCGTCAAGCGAAAAACAATCGTTTCCGACAAAATAAAAGCCGGTAGTGCAAGATAAAGCTCTCTACCGCTCAACAATTTCCTAATCTTTGAGCGAGGTTCCATGAACCTTCTATCAACACTCTGTATGTGAAGAGACTGTAGCGCTCATCATAGATAACAAGCTTGGGTTGCTGTCGAAAATATACAGAAAATTTTTGTATAGTTCCCTTGAAAAAGGTATTACACATAAAAAATAAGTATAATTAAAAGTTGTGTTTTTTGCTCAAGAAGGGAGCCGGAATGGAATACGTGTTAATAATTCATGAAGTTAAAGACTACGATGCATGGAAAAAAATCTTTGATGATGCTGCATCAATTAGAAAAGATGCAGGAGAGCAGAGTTATCATGTTTTAAAATACGAAAACAACTCCAATAAGATTGTCCACTTTTCTAAATGGAGATCACTTGCTAATGCTAAAGCATTCTTTGAGTCTCCTCAATTGGTTGAAATCAGAAAGCAGGCTGGTGTTAAGGCTCCAGAATTTATTTATTTAGAGCAGTTAGAAGAAGGTGTGCTGTAAACCGAACAATTCGCTCAACTCTGGCGTGGCGTAGCCATGCCGGTGAGCTTTGTCGTTGGCCGGCTGTATAGAGTTGTCTCCATATACAACTTCCAGATGAAGTTAGTTGTTGTTTTGCAATTCACTCATGCTTTTTCAAACGGATCGTCTGCTGCTGCGCGAATTTAGAGAAGCCGATTGGCCGGCTGTTTTAGCCTACCAATCCACACCGGCATATCAACGCTTTTATCCAGAAGTTGGGCGCACGGAGGCAGAGGCTCGTGCCTTTGTTAATCGCTTTCTTCTGTGGCAGCAGGAAAAGCCCCAATGGAGGTATCAGTGGGCAGTCGCTCTCCGGAGACAGGATACGCTGATTGGAAACTGTGGCATCCGCAAGAGCCATCCCGATGCTCCAGAAGCAGAAATTGGGTGTGAATTAGCTCCTGAGCATTGGGGCCGAAATTATCCGGTTGAGATGGGTCATCTGCTATTGCGCTTTGGCTTTACAGAACTTGGCTTGCATCGTATTTACGCACAGTGTCTCGCTGAAAATAGAGGGGCGGTGTCATTGGCACTGACGCTTGGCATGAGTCAAGAAGGCCGGCTGCGAGAGAATGTAAGTATCCGGGGACGCTGGCATGACACGCTGATATACAGCATTTTGGAGCAGGAATGGAAGGCGAAGGTTGAATAACTGCCGGCAGCCAACCGGCAATGAACCGATCACTGTAACTGAATATCTGGCCAAGTATCGATGGGATCGCTAGATTTAACCAGATGCATACCGGCACTCGCGAACCGGCGAAAGGCTTCATCCGCTTGATCGGTGCAGTCTATCACGTCAGGAACAACGACTGGTGAGGTGCAATCTTCGAGCAAATACACCTTTTTTGCCAGGTTAGGATCTTTCGCTTGAATCTCGCTGAGTAAATCATAAATTGTCCAAGCAACGCAGTGACTTTTGGCTTGGCCGGCAATAATAACTGCATCAAATTCCAGCAGTTTTTGAATTAAGCCGGTATTCTTTTTAGCAATGGGTTGTCCGTCTGATCCCGCTAAAACTTCAGCCTGCAACACTGAATAATTCTCAGTTAAAGGATTGTCGCCTTTAATTTCAAAACGAGTTTGACTGTATCGAGCGAGATTGTGAAAAAATATCGCTTCCTCAAATGCTGAAACCAGCGCATGACCGATACCGCCCAGCATGGAATGATAGGGCCAAATTGTCAACGGATACTTGCCGGCATCACTAAGCTGTTGGACATAGTGCAGGGCGTGTTTTTGTAGCGTTTGGTAATTGCCGCCGGCAATACTATCTGCAACGGCTGGGTTAACTTTCCAAACACCTTTTTCAACATCTTCTAGCGTTAAAATTGTGGCTGCTGGGAGGGGGTATTCCCCGGCATCATTAATCCAAAATACGGGATGGAAAATCTGCATCGCCGTGTGCGTGTCCATCGTTGGCGCGATAGCAGTAATTACGCCTAAATTCCGGTAAATAAACTCGCACAGCCGCACATTGTCATCAACTGCCGCCGTTCCAGATTTGCCGGCAACGAACAATTCAAATTCTGGAATGCAGAATGTGTTCTGCACGTCTATTGCCATTAAACAAATGCGGGTTTTATCTTTGGCAGCCGGTTGAATGCCGTGTAACTCGGCCCATACCTTCGCCTGTGATGCTCTTTCTTGGTAGGGAACTCGGCACACTTGCCCCACTTTTGTGCTGTCAAAGTGAGGCGGTATGGGCAATTGCGTTACGGTCTGTGTGTTCATCATTAACCTGCCACTTCAAACACCTAGTTACTGCTTGGTGTAGCTTCTCTTTTAATGTTAATGCAAATTTTATGCGATGTGAGCCAAGAAGGTTTTAACTGCTGCGAAGAAAGTTCAGGCTTACAGAAGCATTACGATACAGTTTAAGAAAAAAAATAGCTCTGTATGTTTTTTATCGGCGCTCAATCTAGCTGAAAAAGATGTGTTTTATCGAGTATCAACACTTTGCCAATTCAAAAAATAAAAATATTTACAGCTTAAAAAAAATATTTTTCAAATTAAACATTTTTAAATTAATTTAGGTGCAGGGGCGGCTTATTCAGTTCCAACAAGCCTAGTAGTGCCGGCAGGAAGAATTGCCCGCTTTCTTGCCCCCAAAAGAATAAATATTTTAACAATCATTAACAAATCTAATGTTACAAAACGTTGCGTCCAGAGCCGGCAGCCTTTGAGTGATAAAATCTGGCGTGCAGGTGATTTGATTCGCTTACTAACAGTCTCAGCAGTGCAATCCCTAGCCATGCCGGCAGGGGTACTACAGCCGTGGCAACCGAGAGTGCAATAAGGTATAGTTGTCCCTGTAGCTTATTCGCCGCCGGCTCACTCACAGGAGGTTATATGTCAGCCAACGATAAAAAGTACAGATTAGTTACCCGCAGTGATTTTGATGGTTTGGTTTGCGCGGTTCTTTTAAAAGAACTCGATATGATCGATGAAATTAAATTTGTTCATCCCAAAGATATGCAGGATGGAAAAATTGAAATTACCAGTAGTGATATTACCACCAACTTGCCTTATGTAGAAGGTGCGTATTTGTCTTTCGATCACCATCTCAGTGAAACCATCAGAAACCAAGACAAAAAAGAAAACTATATTATCGATCCCAAAGCCCCGTCAGCCGCACGGGTTGTGTATAACTATTTTGGAGGTAAAGAAAAATTTCCACAAATTGCCGAAGATATGATGGATGCGGTGGATAAATCCGATTCAGCGCAATTTTTGAGAAATGAAGTTTTAAATCCGAAAGGTTGGGTACTTTTAAGCTTTTTGATGGATGCCCGAACAGGTTTAGGAAGATTTAAAGATTTTAGAATATCCAACTATCAATTGATGATGGAATTGATTGATTATTGCAAAAATCACCCAATCGATCAAATTTTAGAACTTCCGGAT
This sequence comes from Microcoleus sp. FACHB-68, assembly GCF_014695715.1. NCBI lineage: Bacteria > Bacillati > Cyanobacteriota > Cyanophyceae > Oscillatoriales > Microcoleaceae > Microcoleus > Microcoleus sp. FACHB-68. The sequence continues at coordinate 419,865 of NZ_JACJOT010000018.1, read as the reverse complement.
GTCCAAGAGCGATTCAATTTGTATTTTGAACAAGAAGAAAAATTTAAAGATCAAATCGAAAAATGCTCAAAAGTTTACGGAAATTTAATCGTTTTAGATTTGAGAAATGAGGAAATCATTTACGCCGGCAACCGATTTATGATTTATGCCCTGTTCCCAGATTGCAACATATCAATTCACGTTCTCTGGGGACTGAAAAAGCAAAATACTGTGTTTGCAGTAGGCAAATCAATTTTCAACCGAACTTCAAAAACGAATGTCGGAGAATTAATGTTGAAATATGGGGGAGGGGGACATGAAAATGCCGGCACCTGCCAGATTGATAATGATAAAGCTGAAGAGGTTTTAAAAGAGTTAATTGCCCAAATTAATTCGGATGGTTAATTTGAAGCAGGAGGGGGCAGGTCTTCCGCCTTCTAATGATGTGGCCTAACCCTTCCTGTTTTGCTCACAAATTGCATTGATCCGGCTTTGCTGAACTGAGGTAAGCCGGTTGTAGACCTGCTTGATCTCCACATCCGTGTAATCTACAATGAGCGCGTGCAGTTCTGTGATGGTCTTAGCAGCGAGCATCTTGGCTTTTAAAGTCTCTAAACTTGTGAGTGCCGGCAGTTGATGGAGGGGCTGGGTATCAAGGACAATAGACTGTTGAATCATGCTGGCACTCGAAGAAATAGCGTTGAACAAATAACACAACCTTGCGCGAACCCATGAGCCGGCGCAGAAAAGCTATTCTAGCAAATAATGAGAATGCTGGGTGTGACTTGAACCGGCACAGCGTTTTTCAGGGTGCAGTTTTGGGGGATAGAGCGGATTGCTAAAAAGAGCATCCTATCTCGCTAGCAGCGAGTTTAAGGTTTTAAATTGCTCTCAAGAAAAATCGTAACCGAATCGGATGTTGTCTTTCTCGATGCCGTCGAGTACAACTTGGAGTCCACCCATCCGAATCATCCATTCAAGACGATGATCGCGGTACTCGCGTTTAAGTAGACCCTGCTCTAAAAAGCTCGAAAATTGCTCCAAGCCGGCAATGGACTCATTTGCTTCTTGAAGCGTTTCAGCGACGCTGGGACGCACTTTGACGCGATCAAACCAATTGGCGAGTGGGGAATCGGCTGCCGGTGCTATCCCAAATGCAACGAATGACGTGTTAATAGAGGGAACAACACAAAGGTCACTCCAGCCAAAATTGTCGCCGTTGAACCATTCGCGATCGCCTAGCTGCTTGGTTAGCCATTGCCGGCACTTTTCGGCCTGTTGTTTGGCATTGCCGACAATTGTTTCGGCAAGCTCACCCTTTGCGCGACCGAAGAAGTTGATTTCAACGAGTCCCCAGTTAATCGGCTCGTAGTAGGTGTCCATAACCTCTTCAATCATACGGACGCGAGCGCGATCTGTGGGATTGCTGGGTAGCAGTGGTGGGGAAGACCATTTATCTTCGATGTACTCAAGGATGATGGTCGAGTCGAAAATCTTGGCATCGCCGTCAATAAAGGCCGGCATCTCCCGACGAGGATTGGCTTCTACGAACTCGCTGCCTCCAAATCCGCCTTCATTCAAGTCAGGTGTCTTGGACTCAAACTCAATCCCCTTTTCGCGTAAGGCGATTTTGACTTTCTGTGCATACGGAGATAGCGGGTGTTCGTAGAGGATCGTCATTGAGCAAATGCTCCTTGGAATTATTTCTAACAGTGTATGATAGACGGTAAGGTAAAAGATAAATCGTTGTTGTAAGAGAAAGTAGCGATGGGAGAATTTACAGCAGTTGATGTGGTGCCCTTAGGGCTGACTCTGTTGGCTACAATTGGGTTTTTAATATTAGGATGGCAAGCTTTGCAAGCTTTGAAAAAATAAATTAACAATGCCGGCTGATCTAAAACAAGTCTAAATAAAAGCTGAATTTGTTAACCGGGCGCAACCTTAAATGCTTGTTTTTAATGCCGGCAGCTATTTTTTCAATTAATAAAATTTCACGAATTAACAGTTTCTAATGTCAGCACTCCAGCCGGCATATCTGCAACTAAGCGGCGAGTTTTTAACCACTGACGACCGATTAAAATTTCTGGTACTTCCTCGCCGGCATGGACAGGAATATCAAACTCCTGTCCCTCTATCCGTACTTTTCCCGCATAAAGATTAAACTCTGAAACCCCTGCCTTAGCCATCCGCATTGCTTCTTTGCGAATATAAACCCAATCCAACCCCTCTATATCCTGAATATCAAGTGCTAGCCAACCTGAAAACCCAGTATCCAGCATGGCATCAACTGGCAGTTCTAATCCGTTATCAGCAATCAAATCAATTTCAAAAAATAGCTCATCATTATCGCCAAGTTTGCCTTGAATCATAGGGTGCCACAAACTCCCGTCTCATTAATCCTGAATAAGAACGGGATGGCATCTGGGTGCTGCTGACGCGACATCTGGGTAGCCACTTCTATATCCCGATGAACGAAATAGTCCCCACTGTCAGGCTCAACTGCGATATACCAATTGTAATGAGTTTTAAGCAACTCAGGTTTAACTCGCTCTAAAATTACTTGGCAGCGCTGGTAAAATGCCTTCTGTTCAGCTTTCCACTGAGCTTTCTTTTCTTCTGACCACTGAATTTTGGGAAATAATCTTCCTCGGCGTAGTGTGCGGATCTGCTCGGTTTCAGTCATGGGTAGTTCTCCTTCTTTCCTCAACGTCTCTGTTTTCTTATTATCGCTGATGTCTGATAAATTCAGCAAAAGGGCTTTTTTAAGCGTTGAAAAAACTGAAATTTAACCATTTTTCCTGCACTTTCGCGCAAGGTTGAATAACATTAAAGTTTCGCTATTTACAAGCATTTGAAACTACATCATAAATGGCTCGAAAAATTAAAGGGTGGGAACGGCCCACCCTAGGTTTTTAACGCCTGCGTTATTTTGCGTTAAAGGATTTTCTTAACTGCTAACCGCAGAAAGCTGAGGACTGAGAGACATCCGCACTCGTTCGGCAATTTGAGGAGGTGTTAAACCCAACTCTGCCATCGATTGTTCAGCAGTTGCGTGCTCGACTAAAATATCGGGAACACCAATTCGCATCACCGGCACCACGACATTCAGATCCATCAGCGCTTCCATCACCGCTGAACCAAAACCGCTCATCGTGCAGCCTTCTTCTAACGTGACAACCCGCCCAATTTGCTTCGCCAACGGTGCAATTAATTCCGTATCCAAAGGCTTGACAAAACGCGCATTAATTACCGTTGCTTCAATCCCATGCTCGCTGAGAATTTCAGCGACCTGCATCGCCGGCTGTACCATTGAGCCATAGCCGATTAGCAGCACATCGTCGCCATGACGCAGCAGTTCCCCCTTACCGATGGGCAGATCCTCCCAACCTTCTTCCAACAGCGGCACACCGTAGCCATTGCCACGCGGGTAGCGCATGGTAATCGGGCCGGCAGTGTAATTAATGCCGGTGGCCACCATTCGCTGCAATTCCGCTTCATCCTTGGGTGCCATTAGCACCATATTGGGAAGGCAGCGCAGAGAGGCAATATCGTACATCCCTTGGTGAGTTGGGCCATCTGCACCCACAATGCCGGCGCGATCTAAGCAGAAGAACACCGGCAGGTTTTGAATACAAATATCATGGATAACTTGGTCGTAAGCGCGTTGCGCGAAGGTAGAATAAATCGCCACAACTGGACGCATTCCCTCACACGCCATACCGGCAGCCAGGGTAACGGCGTGCTGTTCGGCAATGCCTACATCGACATATTGCTTCGGCAACTTAGCTTGTAGCTTATCTAAGCCTGTGCCGGTGGCCATTGCTGCGGTGATGCCAACGACTTTAGGATTGTCTTCGGCGATTTTAATCAGGGTGTGGGCGAATACTTTGGAGTAGCTGGGGGGTTTGGGCTTGCTAGAGGGAATTGCCTTGCCGGTTGCCAGATTAAAGGGATTTTGGGCGTGATACCCGACTTGGTCTTTTTCTGCGATCGCATACCCTTTCCCTTTCATCGTCGCCACATGAAGCAAAACCGGCCCTGGTATTTTGTGCGCCTGTTTGAAGGTGGCGATCAGTTCCTCCAGGTTATGGCCATCCACGGGACCCATGTAGGTAAAGCCGAGTTCCTCAAACACAGCGCCCACTTTGGGCACAGCTAAGCGCTTCATCCCTTCCTTCAGCCGTTCCATTTCCGGGGAGAATGTCTCACCGACAAAAGGAATATGCTTGAACTGTTCCTCTAAGTTATCGGTGAGGAACTGCATCGGCGGCGAAAGGCGCATCTTGTTGAGGTAGCGGGGAATTGCGCCAACGTTGGGCGAGATGGACATCTCGTTGTCGTTGAGGACAACCAGCAGGTTCGTTTTCGGCAAATGACCGGCATGATTAATCGCTTCGAGTGCCATGCCGCCAGTTAGCGCCCCATCCCCGATCACGGAAACCACTTTGAAGTTTTCGCCCTTAAGATCCCGCGCTAAAGCCATGCCTAAGCCGGCTGAGATGCTGGTGGAAGCGTGGCCGGCACCAAAATGGTCAAATTTGCTCTCACAGCGCTTGAGATAGCCGGCAATCCCATCTTTTTGCCGTAGCGTGTGGAAGTGGTTATAACGACCTGTGATCAATTTGTGGGGATAGGCTTGGTGGCCAACATCCCAAATGACTTTATCGCGATCAAGGTCTAATGTTTGGTAAAGCGCTAAAGTCAGTTCCACGACGCCCAAACCAGGGCCAAGGTGTCCCCCACTGGCGGCAACGGTTTGCAGATGCTTTTCCCTAATTTGACGAGCAATTTGCTCAAGTTGATGGATTGATAAACCGTGCAACTGGTTCGGGTGAGTCAGTTCGCTTAGATGCATATCTATTACTCGCTAGGTGATCGTGCTTACTGCCAGTCGAACAAGCAGGAGCGACTTTAATCAGTTCGCCCCACACTTGTATCCCGTACCAATGCCGGCAGCGGTTGAGGTCGGGTTGGTGGCTCCGAAATCTAGATTAAATCAGTCCCACTCGATCTATCAGGATAGTATATGAGCTTGGTGGACATCTTCATCAATCGATCCTTGGAGATGGGGCATGGGGCATGGGGCATGGGGCATGGGGCATGGGGCGAGGGGAAAGTTTGGGGATTTTTGTTGGGAATACAGACAATTATTAGTCGCGGCTTTCTTTAATGTAGGGAATGCCGAGGGCGGCGGGGGGCGTTGATTTGCCGGCTAATCCGACTAACGCTAGAAGTGCGACACAATAAGGCAGCATTACCAAAAATTGATAGGGAATGTTGAGATTAAAAGCTTGAATTCGCAATTGCAACGCTTCTGTTGCACCGAATAACAAGCAAGCAAAGATAGTGCTAACGGGATGCCATCTGCCAAAAATTAGTGCAGCTAGCGCGATAAAACCTTTGCCGGCACTCATATCTTCCGCAAAGAATCTGACATGAACCAACGTTAAATAAGCACCTCCTAAACCCGACATACAGCCGCTAATGATCACACTGAGATAACGAATAAGTGTGACAGGAACACCGGCTGTATCCGCAGCGCGGGGATACTCTCCAACTGCTCTCAGGGATAAACCAAGGCTGGTGTGAAATAAAATATAGGTACTGATAGGAACCAGAAGAAATAAAAAGTAGACAAGCGGATCTTGATTAAAGAGTAAAGACCCAAAAATAGGTAGGTTTTTTAAACCGGCAATCCCGATTAATCCTATTCCAGGGAGTTGCTGATTGCTGCCACCACTAAATACAATTCTTGCTAAGAAAGCAGTTAAGCCGGCTGCCGCTAAATTAATTGCTAATCCTGAGACTAATTGATTGACCCGGAGTGTTACGCACAGATAGGCATGGAGTAAACCTATCATGCCGGCGGCAACAAATGCTGCCAGAATTCCTGCCCAGACATTACCTGTATAAAAAGCTGCCGCTGCACTGGCAAAAGCGCCGGTTAACAGCATTCCTTCTAGCGCAATATTGATGACTCCAGAACGTTCTGAAAAAAGTCCTCCCAAGGCGGCGAATGCTAAGGGGACGGATAGGCGCAAGCTTGCAACTAAGTAATCGGATAAAAAGATTAAGTTGGCGTTGGTTTTAATCATTATTTTTAACCGCAGATAAACGCAGATGTGCGGGGATGATTATTTGCGTTGAGTTTGGGATTTTTTCGGATTTTTTAACCGCAGATGCACGCAGATAAACGCAGATGTGCGCGGATGATTATTTGCGTTGAGTTTGGGATTTTTTAACCACAGATCCACACAAAGCAACACAGATTGATGCAATTATTATCTGCGTTAATCTGCGTTAATCTGCGGTTGTTTTATTCCAATCTTTAACTCTAGGGCGAAACTGATGGCAATGAACAGAATTGTTAATCCCTGAATCGCATAAACCACCGTCACCGGCACTCCGGCGCTGCGCTGCATGACGTTTGCGCCACTGCGAAGTGCTGCAAAAAATAGGGAGGCAAGCACTACACCGGCAATATTCCCGCGACTTAAAAAGGCAATTGCAATCGCGTCAAAGCCATAACCGCCGGAAAACTGAGCGAAAAGCCGGTATTTTACCCCCATTACTTCTCCCGCGCCGGCTAACCCGGCTAAACCGCCGGCTAATGCCATGACGAGTGTGATTGTGCGTTTCACAGAAATGCCGGCATATTGCGCGGCAACAGGGTTGAATCCCACGGCTGTAATTTGATAACCGAGGGGTGATCTTTGCAAAATCAACCATAAAATTATGGCTGCGATTAACCCAATTAAGATGCCGGCGTGGGCTAAACTACCGGGCAAAATAATCGGCAGTTGGGCAGATTTTGCAATGGGGGCGGTGTAAGGGCTGGGTGCTCCTTTTTCCATCAGCGGCCCTTGTACAAGATATCCAATAAAGTTTAATGCAATATAATTGAGCAGCAGTGTTGTAATCACTTCATTCACGCCGCGTACTGCTTTGAGGTAGCCGGGAATAAAACCCCACAATCCCCCTAGCAAAAATCCGGCTAGCAGCGCTAAAGGGATATGAATAAAAGCCGGCAATCCTTGCAGGTACAATCCTGCGATCGCACTTCCCAAACCGCCCAGATAAATCTGTCCTTCGCCGCCAATATTGAGCTGTCCTCCCCGCAATGCTAGCAACACGCCTAAACTGGTTAAGAGTAGCGGTGCCCATTTGGTGAGGGTGTTGCCAAATCCAAAGTAAGTTGTCAGGGATTCTTGAAATAGGGCGCTATAAGCTGTGACTGGATTTGCGCCGGCTAAAACGATCAAGCCGGCACCCACTAGCAGCGCTGCGATGATCGCCACAACCGGCGACAGAAGTGGCAAGAAGATAGGAGGAATAGGAGCGAATTTCATAATTTTGCCCTGAAATCAGGTTCGCTCATATTACCTTTATCTGTATGGGGAGCAAAAGGTTTAGATGCCGTTGCAAACAAAATTAGAAGTGTTTGTTAGTTTAGACTTCAATTGCCCTTAACCTTTAATTCAGTTAACGCAATGATTTCTAAACCGGCATTTCTTCGCGACAGTGGCTGCAAAACCAGTAAAGTTCTGCCGATCGCATCTGACGAACTAAAGTGTTTGAGCAGCAAGGGCAAATACGAGTCATTGTCATAGACTGATCAAGGGTTTTCGCTTCATCCCCTTTGCTCACCTCTGTTTCCGGGTTAGTCAGCCCTTCAATTTGATTGGTTAATAGAGCTGTCATTGTAAAAACCCGATAAGTAAATCCTATTTTCAGTATAAATCACCTTGACTATAAAATAGGGGTTTTGTTATAATCCCGCCTTTTCGTGTTATGTTATGGAAATACTCTAAAGCGGTCGGGTAAGTAAGATGCAGGACTGGATTTTGCCGGCCCCAGCGCAAAGAGTTATCAAAGTGACAGCGAATCACGGCAGCATCGGCAATAATAGTGGCTCAATCGCGCTGTGCGGATCAACGGCATCCGCGCTCAATACAGCTAGCCGATCCAAAACAATAAGGATAAATAAAAATGAAAATTCAAGCAATGGATGTTCAGATCGGAGATCGCATCCTCGCCTATTGTCACCAGAGAAGGCAGACTTGCACGGTGCAAGAGGTACTACAGTCAACCCAAAATAACATTACGTTGACCGTTTCCACTGCTATGCGTTATCGACGAGCCACTTCATGCGTTGTTCAATTCCGTCGTGATGCTTTTGTTGAATTAGCCGTTTAAAATTTATATCCAACAACAGCAATGATTCGCGATAGCTGTTGTTCATTGTTAGCTAGCTAGCTTAAAAAACTTACTTTGCAAATCAATATCGCTCAATCTTAACTGGTTGTGTTCGCGTAGCGTGTTGCAAAGTCACCTATCACTTTTTCTGCAAGGTTGATTTTTTCGATTTAAAACCCACAGCATTCAGAGTTATACTGAGCCGGCTCTGCAAAGGCAATATTCGTCAGGGTAAAATATGATTTTTTGGGTTCAGCACGCTTGTTGAAGTTGACCCCCCGCCATCAAAAATCCCACCTGTTCAACGGTTGCAGTTGCTGCGTCTAAAATTTCGACAAACTCACCTTCATAGATTACCGCAAGGCGATCACTCATTGCCATCACTTCTTCTAACTCTGTAGAAATATAAAGAATTGCCGCACCGCGATCGCGTTCAGCTAGTAACCGTTGCTGCACCGCTTCCGTTGCGCCTACATCTAATCCTCGCGTCGGTTGCATCGCCACAATTAAAACCGGCTCCCCGGCAAGTTCTCGCGCCAGCACGATTTTTTGCTGATTTCCTCCGGATAATTGGCCGGCTTTCACATCAGGATGAGACACGCGAATATCAAAGTTTTGAATACTCGCCGTTGCATGATTTTGGATGGCATCTTGTTGCAAAAAAAAGTTGCGACAAAAAGGCAAACGGTTAAAAGTTTTTAAAATTAAATTCTTGGCAATACTAAATCCCAAAACCAAACCCATTTTCTGCCGGTCTTCGGGAATATAGCCGACTTTAAATTTTTTGCGCCATCGCTGCGTCGGCACCTGCGTTACATCTTCTCCGCACAGTTGAATTTTGCCGGCTGTAACCGTTCTTAATCCCGCAACTGCGTCTGCCAACTCTCGCTGTCCGTTACCATCCACGCCGGCAACTCCTAAAATCTCCCCGGCACACAGTTGAAATGACAAATTTTGAACAGCCGTAAAACCTCTGTCATCGTTAACGTTTAAATTCTCAACATTTAAGACCACCTTTCCGGCTGCCGGTTGAGATTTATTCAACTGCAAAGTAACTGCTCTTCCGACCATTAATTCGGCTAACTTTTGAGCGGTAATGTCTGGCGTTGCGGTTGTAGAAATTACCTGTCCCCGTCGTAATACGGTTACATCGTCGCACAGGCTCATCACCTCGTCTAACTTGTGCGTGATAAAAATAATTGTGTGTCCTTCCGCCTTCAGTTGTCGCAGAATTTTAAATAAAGACTTGATTTCCGATGGAGTCAGTACCGCCGTCGGTTCATCCAAAATCAGCAATTGCGCCTTGCGGTAAAGAACCTTAAGAATTTCCACTCGTTGCTGAGTTCCCACCGGCAAATCCCCCACCTTGGCACTGGGGTCAACTTCTAAGCCATAAGCTTGTGATAATGCAGCGATTTCTTGTTGTTTGGAACGCAAATTCAGACAAAAACTAAAGTCGTTTCCTAAGATAATATTTTCCGTCACCGACAGTTGCGGCACTAGCATAAAGTGCTGGTGAATCATGCCGATCCCTAGCTCAATTGCGGCACTTGGAGATGGGATTTGTATCGGCTTATTTTGTAAGTAAATCTTGCCTGAATCTGGTTTGTATAAACCGCACAGGATATTCATCAACGTTGTCTTTCCCGCCCCATTTTCTCCTAAAAGAGCATGGATCGAGCCGGCAGCCACATTAAGGCTGATGTTGTCGTTAGCAACGAATGTGCCAAAGCGCTTGGTGATTGCCTCCAGATGCAACATTTTATTTTACATAAAGTTAAAAATATCAAACCTAATTTTATTAACTTGGGCCATTTTTTTCTGCCTTACGAGTGTTCATTTGTTGAACTAACTCACCCGAAAAGGTTTTAAACGTTACAAATTTCTGGCTGAGTTCTCTAAATTGCTTTGTTAATCGGGTTCGCTCACTTTTCAGTTGGCTCATTAATTCTTGCCTCATATCCTTGTTTGCCCGCTCTCCTTCAGGACTATATAACTTGAAGGGCAAATCTAACGGACTGCTGCTTAGCTCTTGCTCTTTTAAGTTGGGATCGCTTGTTATAGCGTCTGCGGCTTCTAACATTTCTAAATTGACAAAATTTAATAATTCCCGATCAAGTTCCTCCAGCTCAAGCTGCGTGTAAACTAATTCTTCACGGTAATCCTCAGCACGCTGATGTTCTTCAAGTAGCTCTTGCTTGAGACTTTCCAGTTGTTCGCGCAAAATTTCTACTTCATGTTCTAAAGAAACAATTTTTATATCTTTAGATTGCTCGCTTTCCAAATCCATAACTTATTGAAGAGTTTTACGTTGCCGTTTCCTTGAGACACCAAGTATCCTTACCTCCATTTTGGCACGATTCAAACTGAATTTTGTTGCCGGCAATGGCTGCTTTTGCCGTCAGCGCCTTTGTCTGTATCGCTTCTGGCACAATTGTGCCAAAACGTCCTAAACTCACAATTTCTGGTTTTTCCAATCCTATTAGGTATTTTTGCCCAGTTAATTGCCCTGTTTTTGCCTGTTCTGCTAAATAAGCAATGGCTAAATCAAGCCGTTTTAATGCACTGGTTAAAACCGCTTTTGGGGCGATTTCCAGCTGATCGGTTGTATTACCGAAGGCGTAAACCCCTTTTTCCGCCGCCGTTTGCAATACTGCCGGTGAGGCAACATCGAACCACTGATACAGCACATCCGCACCCGACGCAATTAAAGCCAGCGCCGCTTCTTTCGCCTTTGCCACGTCATTCCAGTCGCCGGTAAAGCTAGAACTGATTTTGATATTCGGTTTCACCGACTGCGCCCCTAATTCAAAACCGCGCAATTCCTGAGTGGTGGCTTCAAAGGATTGGCCGGCAAGATAAGCGAGCTGATTAGATTTGGTCATAGAAGCGCCGATGATGCCGCACAGATAGCTCACCTGCATATGATTAATTCTCAAAGCGGCAATATTTTTGCCGGTTGCCGCACCATTCACTGCCACAAAAAAAGTGTTAGGAAATTGACCGGCAACCTGTTGCACCGCCGCATCAAATTGTCCCCCATGCGCGAAGACCAAATTGTAACCGCGACGCGCAAAATCTGACAGCGCCTCTGCTTGATCCGGTTGTCCTACTTTTTCTACATAAGACGTTTCTGCACCCAGCTTTTGTTTAGTTAGGGTGATTCCTTCATATCCCGACTGGTTCCAAGCGCGATCTGTAATATTCCCTGGTAAAACAATCGCGACTTTAAAATTATTTGTGCCGGCTGATGTTGTTTGGGAAGCGGGATTGGTGCAAGCTTTGAGAAACAAGCTACTGCCCAAGGCAGCGGAACTGAAGCCGATAAATTGACGCCGAGAGTATTTCCTATCCATGCGACCTCTAAAACAGTATCCGTGTTAATGCAATCATCAGTAGGGTGCGTGAGGCACGCAGCCAAAGAGTCTAGCTTGCTGGTGGTTCAGACTTCACAGGATTTTGCAGCCACGCCTCTAACTCTGCCAGTAAACCAGTGCGGGTAGGCTCATCTACAATTGCTTGATTAAAAGCATTTCGAGTCCATCGTGCCAACTCAGTTGCTGTGACATCCCGTTCTGATATTAACCGGCTCATTTCATCTGTCAAATTTACACCGAAAAAACTGGGATCATCGGAATTTACTGTTACAGCGACACCGGCAGCATCTAAAGCTAAGATAGGGTGCTTGTCATAGGCGGAAACATTCTGAAGACGCTCATTAGAGGTTGGACACATTTCTACCAAGACTTTGTGCTTAATCAGCAACTCAACAACTTTTGGGTCTTTGATGGCAGACGTGCCGTGGCCAATTTGCGTTACACCGAGTCCTTCCACTGCCGCTCGAATATTTTCTGGCCCTACCATTTCCCCAGAATGAACTTTTATTTTTTTCCCAGATTCTCGCACGGGTGCGAAAGCTTCACGAAATAAATCTGCCGGCCATCCCGCTTCATCTCCATGCAGGTCAAATCCAGAAATGATAGGAAATGGCAGCAGTTTTTGCACCCAATAAATTGCGTTTTCGACTCCTTGGTTCCGCCCAATTCCCACAATCATTCTAATAATGGTTCCTTGCTCGCGTGCCCGTTCAACTTCTGCTTCTAAAAGATGCAGAACTTCTTCTAGATTCCCACCAACTCGCTCAACAACCGATGCATCAAAGTTCAGTTCTGCATAGCGAATTTTTTGCTGAATGAGCGAGTCCATGACATCGCGAATCACTTCAGCATATCCCGATGGAGTTGCTAACCAAGGATGAATGTAACGCCGAAAGCAATCTTGAAATTCTGCAAACTTCGTAAATCGGAATCCCGGAGCGTAAAAGGGAGGGAAATCTGGCAAATTCAAATTTGTATGCCGGTGTAGTGCCTCTCGGATGCTACTCCAGCGTGGTGAGCCTTCCAGATGAATGTGAAGTTCAGCTTTGGGCATTTCAGAAAGGTTTGAGATATTTTTTGTCTTGCCGGTTTGTGACAGCTCAACCATTTGCCCATTCCTATTTTTGGTTGTTTTTATAAACTCTTTTCGTAAATTCGGTATTTTTTATAAAGCTGTCCCCCCGCAGCTTCAATTAGTTTGCGAGAAGGAAAATTATCTTCCCAAACCCACGAAAGTTCGGCTTGTTTATAAGGTTTTCCTTTTTGAATACCCCCGCTCATTCCTAAGTAAATTAATGCCAAAGGAACCATTTTTCGGCGGTATTCTGGTAGTGAGCAGATGGCAATCACTCTTCCTTGGTCTATCTGCCGGCGATACCAGAGAAATTTGAGGATACCCAGCCAGTTCAATTTACCGGCAACGTGTTTTAAAGGAATATTATAATCCGGCAATCCCATAAAAAAGCCAATCATTTCACCGTTGTATTCAGCAATGGGAAAGACATCCGGATCAACCAGTTGCTGTAGCGATTTCGCTTCTTCTAAAAATTCTGCTTCTGTTCTCGGTGTGGAACTCCAATTATTCGTAAATGCTTTGTTAAATAAATGATAGAGGCTGATACAATCTCGCTCAAATTCTTCGCCTTTTGTTTTGAGTGGGCGAAAAATAACGCCTGATTTACAAGCAATTCGATATGCTTTTTCAAATTCTGCCGGCAGCGGTTTATCTAAAGGAAAATTATAAGCGCAGGCATCTTTGGCTTTTTGCCAGCCATGAAGCTCGATAAATTCTGGATAATAAGAGGGATTATAAGGCATCATCACCATTGGCGGTGAGTCAAAACCTTCGACTAAAAACAGACAATTGTTGTGGGTTGATAAATCAATCGGACCCCGTGCTTCGCTCATGCCTTGCTCTCGCAACCACCGGCAGGCAGCTTCTAAGAGTGATTGGGCGATTTCAAAGTCATTAATGCACTCAAAAAACCCAAATAAACCCAAATTTTTACCTTCGCGTTCAATCAGCCGGTTGTTAATAGCAGCAACAATCCGTCCCACCGGCTTATTTTCTACAAGGGCAATAAATGCTTGCAGCCGGCCATACTGAAAAAAGGGATTACTTGGTGCAAGTTGCTTCGCAATATCGCTGCGTAAGGGCGGCACCCAGTTGGGATCGTTGGCATATACCCGTGCCGGCACATCGAGAAACATTTCCGTCTCTGCCGGCGTTGTGACAGTCCTGATTTCAATTGTTTTTGTCAAATTCATCGCCTTTATCATTTATAATTTTATATAATAGGATAATACATTTTTTTGCTTTTATATATTATCGGTTAACAATTTACTTTTTTGTTTTAATTCTTATTAAATTTTCTTTTCATATTCCACTTTTCCGTATTCAAGTTTAACCAGTCTGTCTGCTGTGAAAAAATATCGGTCATCGTGACTGATTACCAGCACTGTTTTGCCTTTTCTTTTAAGTTCTGGCAAAAGTTGGGTATAAAAAATTTCCTTAAAAACTGGATCTTGATCGGACGCCCATTCATCGAATAGATAAATAGGCCGGTCTTCCAAATAAGCAGTCAGTAAAGCAAGACGCTTGCGCTGTCCTTGAGATAAAGCGGTTGTTGAAAGCACACCATCCTTAACCTCAACTTTATGTTCGAGTTGTAGTTTACTCAGATAGTCTTTTGTTTTAGTTTCTAAATTGGGGTTGCCTAAACCCAAAAGTTTATCGAATATATAAAAATCGGAAAATATCGCAGAAAACTGCTGGCGATACCATTCACGGTTCTGATTGTTGATCGGGGTATTATCAACACGAATTTCGCCGTCTTCAGGGATATAAAGCCCAGCAATCAATTTAGCGAGAGTGGACTTACCGCTGCCGTTACCTCCTACAATAAAAATTAGTTCTCCGGAATGGAAAGTCAGATCGATGGGGCCAAGAATAAAGCTGTCTTCCTCACGCTCTCCCCGGTAAGCGTGAGTTACACCTACCAATTCCAGACGCTGCCAATTTGAGCCGGCAGTAAGGGAAATCGCCGATTCTTCTTCAGCATGAGTGGATAGTAACAATCCCAAAGACTCGATTTTGTTTAGGGCAACTGAGGCTCTACTAAAGTTAGGAAGAATCCCCAGAATTTCTTCTAAAGGTTGCGCCAAATAGAGTGTCGTGAGTGCGAAACCAGACAAAATTGGCGTCTCAATTTTTTGTAAGTTTGGCAGGATGAACACAAGCACGCCAATGGCAATAAAGAATAAAACTCGGCCCCAACTGGCGAGAATAGCATAGACAGTCAGACCTTCAACATTGTGGTGTTGAGAAGATAGGGCGGTATTTTGTAGATCCTCAGATAAAAATGCTTGCCGGCGTTCACGGTGCAATTTGAGTTCTTTTGCCCCTTCAGTCATGGTGCGGAAATGCTTAAATAAACTATCTTGCCGGTCGCGGGCTAGCTTAAGATAATGTACAGCTTTTGCATCTAGCAGTTGGTAGCTGAATATTCCTAATAAGAGAAAACCAACAATGAAAAGGAACACACTCCAAGAGAGCCAGCACAGATAAGCTAAGCAGCTAATTACGATGGCAATATCAATACAGATGAAAGGAATATTGAAAACAACGTTAGCGACCGATTGGATATCGTCAGTGAGGGTGGCTAGGAGGCGAGGCGCACCAATTTGCTCTAACTGATATAAGGGAGTGGCAAGAATCCGCCGGCTCAAAAGCATTCTTAGGTTAAAAATGGCATTTTGAGAAAGACGGATTAACAGAACTTGAGAGGCGAAACTGGTGGTAAGCCTTAAAAAACAAACACCGGCAAAACTCCAAATTAGTGTTGCCGGTAGTTGAGTTTGAGTGATTGCTGTATTGATCAGGGCAATGAGTGCTGCCGCACTCGCTCCACTGAGAATGCCGGCGAGGGCAGCAAGGGCAACGATCGGCCAAGACGTTTGCAGGAGAAGGCGGATCAGGTTCATGCAAAGAGAGCGCTTGTGCTTTCAGTCTAGAACTGTATTCTCGATTTTAGAAATAAAAATTGATTGTCCAGACTTTGATTGGGTGGGCAAACTAGGGTGGAATCCCACAGTTTGCCCACCCAATTTTTAGGCGCTAATTGTTGTTTTGGGTTGATACAGCAAATCCCGCGTTGCCACCATGCCGGCAACCAGACGATCCATTTCCTCTTTCGTATGGAGGGCGTTGGCGGTAATTCGGATACGGGGTTTGGCGATAAACCAGATGGGAGAAACCCAAATCCCGTGTTGTGCCATCAATTGTCTGGCGAATTCCTTGGGATTGATTTCTGCTGGCAAGAGCACCGGCACAACATTCGTTTCGCCAATATTTATAAAATCATTCTCGGCTAAGCGCGAACGCAAATACTGTGTATTTTCCTGAAGGGTTTTCACCAATTCTGGATGTTGGCGAACTTGACGAATGCTTTCCAAAGCTGCAGCCGTTGTCGGCGGTGGCAGGGAAATGGTGCCAATAGAAGTGGGAGAGACATTCAACAGGGGGATGAGTTCAGCCACATGACTGCTAATGGCCGCACCGGCAGAGGCGGCAAACTTAGAGAATGTCGTCATAATCAGCGGGACAATGCCCCGCTCAATCGCGTGTTGAGGCAAAATACCAAAATGTTCGTAAATGCCCCTGCCGGTGGCACCAATGGCACCGCTGGCATGAGCTTCATCCATTACCAACACACTGCCGTCATAATGTTGCAGCACGTCGAGCATATCTGGCAGCGGCGCGATGTCCCCATCCATTGAAAACACAGCATCAGAGATGACCAGAATTCGATCCCCTGGACGAGCATACCGGCGCAACTTGCGAGCCAAATCTTCCATATCGCAGTGCCGGTAAGGCTTGACACGGACACGGGGGCTATTGCCAAACACCTTGCCAGAACGGGTGCCGGCATTGACAACCGCCGCAACAATGCAACCGTGATTCAGAACGTCCGTGAGAATCAACGTCTCGCGGGTATTTTGAAATCCGGGCACTGGAATTGCCAAATGACAGAACGCATCCATTAAGGCTTGCATCGCCATCCAGGCATTTAAAAATAGCTGAGTGTGAGGCAGATGTTTAAACGCCGAAATTTCAGCTTCCAGCTGCCGGTGTAGATCGATGCGCCCACTCAAAACTGAGCAGGAACTGTTCGACGTTCCATATTGAAGAATGCTATCAATTGCCGCTTGGCGTACAGCCGGGTTCTGAACTAAACCTAAGACATCATTCGTGCAGAAAGTCAGAACTGTCTGACGCTTGCCGGTTGTCGCTTCTTCGATCTCTACTAAATTTCCCTGCTTTTGATGACAAATATACTCATCGGGATCTAGCCCACTGTCATACCAGCGCTGAACATACTCTTTGACGACTTGCACTTTAAACTCCCCTCACCTTAGCAGACTGGCAACTGTATTCGAGTAATGCGAAAACGGCTGCTTTCATCCAATTGAAGTTTCTTTTGTTAACTCAGCTTGGCCTGAGGCCATGCCCTTAGACAGCGGAACAGATTCTTTGGAGTTTCCGCTCGCATTGTTTTTCGGTTGACTAGATTTTTGCACAAATTGCTCATACTGCCGAATAATCAACCGTTGAACGGCAATAATCGCTGGATTGATTTCCACATAGCGCCGGCGCGGGTTGGCCAGATAGCTTTGTTGTTCGCTTTCAACCATCTCAATATCTTGGGCAAGAAATTTCAGCAGAAAAAAGCGCTGAAGCAGCGTGCTTAGTAAAGGTTTGAGTGGATTGAGAAGCCATTTTGGCAGGGGAACTTTAAAAAAGAATAGAGCGCAAGACCGGCTTTCTGTTGGACCCACCGGCAACCGCATCAGATACAGCGTGGAAACGCCTTCCAAAGAGCTGTAAAAATTGGGATAGCGGTAATCGGTTGAGACGACGCGGGTGGTCACTTCATTTCCCTTGTCGGTCAAGCCTAAAAACTTGGCCATGCGACTTTTATAGGAGACTTTGTACTCAGCGCAAACCGCTGCGTCCGTCTCCCGCAAACTCAGCAAAACCGGATCGAACCACCCCTGTAAGTTGCGGTGCAAATAACCGTGAAAAACGTCCATTGAATTTTCATTGCACATGGAAAAATGTGCTCTGAAGTAGGCGCTCACCGGCACCATGAACCAGTCAGGATCATCAAATTCTGGCATATCGGGCAGCGCGTAGTTAGCAGCTTCTTCCGAATCGCCAGGAAAGATCCAAATGACATTATATTTTTCCGCAATGGCATAGCTGCGGGCTTTGGCGCAGGGAAGTTTTTGCGTTGGAGGGAGGTAGGGAATGCTGACGCACTGGCCGCTGCCGTCAAATTCCCAGCCATGATACCCACAAGCGAGGTGGCGTCCTTGGACTTGGCCTTTATGCAGGGCGATGCCTTTGTGAGGGCAGACATCCTCTAGGGCGTGGAGTTCGCCGGTTTCATCGCGGTAAACCGCAATCGTTTGTTGCCAAATCACGACCGGCATGATTTGACCGACTCGCAGCCGATCTGCCCAACCAACGCCATACCAATGATTTGGGTTGATTCCGACTTCTCGGACTTGGTTCTGAACTGTCTGGCTTTTTAAAGTTGTAGCCAGTTCCATTAATTGTGCCTCTGTGTTTAGGTATGGGAAAATATTTAGCTTTTGTGTGCCGTGTTCGTCAATCGGTAGCCTTTAAACTTTAAAGTTTAGGCTTGAGACTGTCCGGAGTCTAGCAGAACAAACCTGTGAAAAGTGAAATGTGAAACGTGAAAAGCTTGAAGATTTTACTCCCCAAATCCCAATCAACTAACCCTAACCCACAACCCTCGATGTTGCGAGATCGCCGGCTGCTGTTATTGCTGGCGGCTGGTTCTCTCACCACGATGGCCGGGGGAGTTGTTGCGCCGGTGCTGCCGGAGGTGGTGCAGCAACTTCAACTCAATCCGGTGCTAGCCGGCAATTTGGTCAGTATGCACTGCTTAACAATTGCCTTGTTTAGCCCATTCTTAGGAATTTTAGCTGATCGCTTCAGCCGGCTGAAAGTGCTGGTTCCCTCCTTGATTCTCTACGCGATATTTGGCGTTGCCGGCGCTCTAATGTCCAATTTTTGGCCCCTC
Source organism: Microcoleus sp. FACHB-68 (assembly GCF_014695715.1). NCBI lineage: Bacteria > Bacillati > Cyanobacteriota > Cyanophyceae > Oscillatoriales > Microcoleaceae > Microcoleus > Microcoleus sp. FACHB-68. Next base: position 401,201 of record NZ_JACJOT010000018.1, on the reverse strand, counting down.
TTAGCGACACGGGCGCTGTTAGGGGCAGCCAGTGGCGGCATTGCGGCGGCAAGTCTGGGCTTGCTGGGCAGTTTGTATGAAGAACCGGAACGTTCGCAAGCGATTGGCTACGCCACCAGCACTTTAACGCTTACCGGCATTTTATTCCCACTTCTAGGCGGCTGGGTGGGCGCGTCCCACTGGCAATTTGCCTTCTATCTTTACGCAATTGGGTTGCCCCTGGCGCTACTCGCCTTGTTTTTTCTGCCAGAAAAGCAGCAGCAGCCGGCCAAGGGGTTGGCGTTGGACGGCAAGCAGTTGGGCGCTTTGCTGAAACGCAGCCAGACTTGGCGGTTGTTAGTGACTCTCAGCCTTGCCTCGGCAACCATGTATGCTTTCTTGATTTATGTCCCCCAATATCTCAAACAAACTTTAGCCGCCGGCACGGTTGTTAATGGCATTGTCCTGGCATCCACCGCGATTGGTGCGGCGGTTGTTTCTGCTTTGGGAAGCAGCCGAATTTCCCAAAAATGGGGACTTGATCGGGCCATCGCCCTGGGATTTGGGCTGATGGCTGCGATGCTGGTGGCCATCGCGCAACTGGGCACCCTCAACGCAATTCTGCCGGCAGCCGTGTTTTTTGGGGTAGGGTTTGGTTTGGCCCTGCCGAGTCTTTATGCGGCTTTAGCAAATTTGGCCCCTTCAACGATGCGTTCTAGTTTGCTGGCTGCCGGCACGGGGGCCGGATTTTTGGGCCAGTTTCTTTCGCCGGTGTTTTTAGGGCCGGTGTTGGGTGCCGGTGGCATTGCGGCTGTATTTTATGCGGCGGCGATTGTTGCAATGGTGGCTGGGTTGTTACTGTTTGCTCCCAGCCGGTAATGATTTTTAATTGTCTTCGCTCATTCGGATTTCCTGTTCTATGACTAAGCCGGCAAGAAATTGCCGGTCTTCACTAATATGAGGAAATTTGAGTTGGGAATCGGGAATGCCTTTTTCTATCTGACGCTGGCGCACGATCCCAAAACTTCCGGGTGCTAAAATTCTCAATCTTGGCGGCGGAATCGGATCTTTGCGAGAGATTTCATAGTGAGTATTGACTTCTTGAAGTTTGCGGTCGCAAGTTTCTAAAAAGGCTTGAGGATTCTCCAATTGATAACCGGCAGCGAGTTCGATATTAATTAAATATCGCGCTGGGAAGTCGTTGTCAGATAATGTAATGCAGAAGTCTTCTAAGGGAATCTTAAATTCTTGCTGCAAGGCTTTCATAACTTGTGTGGCGTGAGCTTCGGTTGTCTTTTCGGTTGTGGAGGAAATTTGCCCCGCTCGTCGATAGCGAAAGACAATTAAGGGAGTCGTTTCATAAAATCCCACAACTTCGATGACATCGCCAATATCGTATCGGTAGAAACCGCCATAGTTGGTTGTGAGTATGCGATAGCGCTGGCCGGCTTTAACTTCTGTGGCGAGTAAGGTTTTTGGATGTTCTTCGTCCCACTGATCTTCTGGAATAAATTCAAAAAATCCGCTTTCAATTGCTAAAACGCTGCCATCTGTGTTGACATCTGGATAGATGCTAAACATTCCTTCGGCTGATGAGAAAACAGCCCCAAAAATCGGAGTATTTTCAAAATAAGTAGGGAATCTTTCAAAATAAAAATCTGAGGTTCCGCCGCGTGCGTTGGCAACAAAAGAAATATCTGGCCAAGCGAGTTTGGGAGTGAGCCGGCCTTCAGATTTTAAGATTTCTCGCAACTGACGCGCCCGGTTTGGATTGGCTGACCATTGCTGTTCTAATTGCGCTCTAATTTCGGGTTCCAGTTCTAGCCGGCTGGAGATCGTTCCTTTGTCAATATCTTGAATCAGTTCCTCTGCAAACTTCTCTAAATAATTACAAGTTCGCAAGATTAGCATGGGAAAATTAGCGACCATTCCCCGCATTAAAGGATCGCGTAAAGCAAATAGCAGACAGATATAATGGCGTGCGGGACTGTCAGCAACTTGCAGGGCTTCGTAAGGGTGAGCAAAAAATTGTTTGTAAAGCCGGTTATCCATTCGCAGAACGCCGGCACTTGCAGGACCATAATCAATGCCGCCTTCGGTACGTCCCCAGCGTTGTACGGAGTTGGTGACTAACAGTTTGCCAAACCGAAGTTTTCGCCACTCTAGCGCCTCTATTAAAAACCCCATGCTGGTTAAAGTTGCCTGCCGGACAATGTTTTGTGATTGGCGGGTGGTTGGGATTAGTTTTTTCTTGCCGGTGGAACCGCTGGTGAGTGTTAAATAAACGACGGGTTCAGCGGTTAATATATTTTGCTCACCTTTAGCAATCCGCTCCATTAAGGGTTCATAACTGCTGTAAGGTAAAATTGGGATGCGCTCTCGAAATTGCTCGATAGTTTTGATCTCTCCCAATTGATATTTTCGCCCAAGTTCTGTATCTCGATGCGCTAGCAGCACAGATCGTAAGGATTTCTCCTGCACGGCATCCGTCTTGCCGGTTTGACGAACAAAATTTGCTTTGGCACGTTTAGCCACTGCACTGAGAATGGGCAACATAAAGTTTGGCATTAGAATCTCACACCGCGCATCAAATTTTGGATTTTAGAAGCGATTTATCAAGCCGGCGCTCCTCTCTGCCTTGGTATTTTTTTTAGAATGCAGAGTTTTGTAACTTTGACCTGACAAACACTCTGTTATACCATTTTTTGTGAATTTTGCAAAATTAAATTTTATTCTCTTAATAACAGAGAAAACCATTTGCTATTATTAATTTATTATTTTTGCTAATTAAAAACTATATAGCCGATTGAATCCTAACGATTTTTGTTTTAGTAAAAGCTGTAAAAATTAATCTATAAGTTAATAAATATTTTAAACTTTAACAAGCTGAATCTCATATCATTTCTCAGCTTAATCTGGGACAGGCATTCACGTCGGGGCAAAGCATTTAGGCAAATAAGTTAAACGGTAGAACCATGTTTTTGTGAAGAAAGATTGCTATATATCCGTTTTAGAGTTAAACTTAATTAGTATTAAGTAACTTTTCAGCAATCATCCAACTTTTGTAAGGTAACTGTCCACCTATCCTTAACTTTTATCATAAGAAACGAATCATAACACTGCATAAACTCTACCAACTTTAATTGTGGAATCAATCCATTCAGCACGGGCTTTATCGGCTTCCCATACTTTTTATAAAAATGTTTTGTTAAAACTGAAATTTCAACAAAATATAAGGGCGAATCTGCTCCTAGTTCTTTCAATAAACTGTATAGATATCGTTCCAAATCTTCACAAGATTGGATGCTTGATATCTGTATTGCAGAGTTTGATATAATAACTGGTTCTATGCTTTCTGATTTACATACAGATTCTTCTGAGAATGTTGATTCCTCGCTTTCTGATTTACATACAGATTCTTCTGAGAGTGTTGATTCCTCTGGCTCAAATTCTCCATTTTTTGTAGAGTAAAAAGAAGGGAGCGTTTCAACCAAAGCTATGTAAATCTCCAAAGGGTTTGCTGTACGATATACTCGAAAATCAGGATTATTTGTAAACCATTCTTTTGTAATAGCTAATTGGTATTTAGTACAGCAAATTTTAGCAACCTCAGATAACTTAATCCAGATTTCTCCGTTTTTATGTTGTTCAGTTCTGATAGCTTCTTTTACTAAATTTATGTTCATATATAAACTTTTATTTGTATAAGCTTTTTCGTTTTGATAACCTTTATTACCAAATTTATGTGCATTTCTAAATTATCAATAATTGCCTTACGACTGCTTTAAATTAGGAATAAAATCTTTAGGGGATCGGCAGCCTCATTACAATAGCATCCCATTTTTGTAAATTTGTAGTCCGGGCATCTTGCCCGCTTGTCGTCATTAGGCAGCTTATTGATCTCACTCCAATATTTTGACAAATTTGAGATGCACCCCCTCACTACTATATCAATGCGATAGTTTCAATACTATCGGCGCTTTAATATTCATTACACTACTGTTTTGAGATGCATGGCAGCTTCATTAAGTTTTTGAGTGCCAATTTTTGTTTGACTGATCCCACTTGCTGTCTCAGAAGCTCCCTGATTAATAGCATTCATTGCCTCCACGACTTGCTGAACCGCAATCGCTTGCTGTTTAGAAGTGAGCGAAATTTGCTGGCAACTTTCCACCACCTCATTAATTGCATTCAGCGAAACTTGCTGATTGTTCAAAACAATGTCATTAATGGCTTGAGTCACGCTCGTAAAAACCTCTACAGTTCCTTGAGAAAGTTTAATTCCTTCCTCAGCTTTTCTCGTTCCTTGATCAGTCACTATCACAGTAAAATTAATAGCTTTTTGGATCTCATCAATGAGAACAGTGATTTTATCGGCTGAGATTTTGCTTTGATCGGCGAGTTTGCGAATCTCTGCGGCAACAACACCAAATCCTTTACCTTGCTCTCCAGCACGAACGGCTTCCACTGCTGCGTTGAGTGCTAACATATTTGTTTGATTTGCTAACTGGGTAACTGCATTCGTAATACTGCCGATCTGATTTGCCTGCTGGCTTAAGCGCATAATTTGCTCAGCAATTGCCCCGACATTGTCTTTTAGTGCGTAAATTCCCTCAAGGGTTTGCGTCACCGATTTATTGCCTTCCTCTGCCCGGTTTAAAACTTGATGTGCGCCGGCTGATGCTGATTCTGCTAGCTTTAAAACTTGACGCGCACTTTCGGCTGATAATTCTGCTTGCTGTGCTGCATGACGGGATGACGCGCCCAACTCATCCATTGTCGTCGTTGTTTGATAGACGGAACTCGCTTGCTGTGCTGCTGTACGTTCCTGCTGTTCTACGGTTGCCGCAATTTGCGTTGAAGATGAGGCAATTGAACTAACAGCTTGATTAATCGTATTCGTAATTCCAGAAGAAAGGATTAAAGCAACGGTTATGGCTAAAATAATTAGCAATAATGACCCAACAATAAGTGCATAGAGCAAAAAATTTAAAGCATTTTTTGATTGTGCGGTTTTTTCTTCAAGTTGCTCTTGCTGGAATTCTCTAAAATCTTGACTAATTTCATCAAATTTATTAACAAATTTTGTCCCCTGACCTGTTTTGAATAAAGCGATTGCTTGATTTTGTTTTCCTTGATTAATAAGATTTATTGATTTTTTTGTAAAATTATCATACTCTTTAACTACATCAAGCATTTGGGAAATACGGGTTTTTTGCTCTTTACTCTTTACAATTTCTTCGAGTAAAACTGCTGCCTCACGAGTAGCTTTTAAATTCTGTTGATATTCCTTAATGAATTCATCGTTATTATCAATAACGTATCCCCTATAATTTCGGATCATTGCCTTAGCTTCTGTTTCCAGTTTATTAGCCAATATCAAGACTTTTTGTAGTCTTTCAACTTCTTCAAATGTCTTAAAGACTTGATTTGCTGTTGAGTAAACCAACCCAACCATTAGCATATACAAAAATAAAGGAATAGTAGAGCTAATTAACATTTTTGTTTTTAGATTCATTTTAAATTCCATAAACTCATGCCCTTTACTTCAAATCCAACAATACTAAAATATTTTTTAAAAAATGAGTTTTAAACAATTTTAACTAAAATTTTATAGTTGAATTGAATAGTTATTTACAATTTAATATAAAGATAAACATATCCTTGAATTAGTTAACAACAGAACTCCGATTAAAACATTACTCAGATCGACAAGTACACTACTGGAGTCTGCCTTGCTAAAATTCTATCTTCTATTTTTTCATAGGATAAAAGCCTAAGTATCAGTCAAAGTGCAGGCATCATCGTTGATAGCTGGGTAGGACTAAGTAATTTCCGTGCTGTGCCAAATGGTGATGCTTGCACGGCACCGGCAACAGCTAAGGCGTTCAAAACTTAGCCAGTCCAGCTTAGCTTTCATCCCCAGCTCATAGCAACATTTTTGGGTGTTTTACACCCGTTTTGATAAATCTCGAAACACTTCAAGGGTTACCAGTGATATCGCCTTAACACATCTTGAGGATTTGAACCGGCTTCGGGTACTTGTTGAGAGGCAATTCTAATCGCATCTTGCTCTGGGACGGAGTGGATATCATGCAACCGAACAGGAGTGGCCACAGATGCCTCGCCAGACTGCATCTGAGACTGAATGCCGCCTGGTGGGGTTAATTCTTCTAACTGAACGCTCATCACCTCAAGAGATTGCTCTAGCGAAACGATCTGCTGTTGCAATTTCAGCATAGCTGTCCCCAAGTTTTCCACTTCCTGGCCGGCTTGAATTTTTTGCGCCTCCTGATTCAGCTGAGCAATGTCCATTCTCAAGTCGTCAACGCGCCGCTCAACTAAAGCTTTGATACTAAACAACTTTTGGTCTAGTTGGGTGATCGCAGCAGTCAGTCTCGCCCTCGTCAGTTCCTCCCAACGATGCCGGTTAAACAAGTTCAATAACAACGATAAAGACACCGGCACAGCCGAATACAAAACTTGCTGTGAAGCCACAGCGACAATTGAACCAATCACAGCACCGGAAAGCGCTAAATATTCAGCAATCTCTGGCCAATCAAGGTTATTTACTTTCATGGGGCGATCTTTCATCCAAAGAATTATTTCTGAGCCTTCTGTCCGACTTATCTAGGATGAGGCTACTTGGTCTGTGAGATTGCACCCTGCCGGTGAACGCAGATAAGCGGCATTCTACAGCTTCGCACACGTCTCGTGGTAGAGAACCATAACTTAACTTTTAGGCGAATCGTACCCCTCACCGGCAGCCAGAAAATGGCAAAATATCCCTGGTGGTTTCACTACAGAAACATCCCGCGTGAGGAGGCAGCATGATCGCAATCGCCTGTTTTATCATTGCCTTTATCTTGGCAAGTTTAGTGGAATATTGGATGCACCGCTTAATGCACGTCTCGCCTAAAATTGGCGAACGTCACCGCGATCACCACCGGCGCAACGAAGGCCAAGGCGTGATCTGGGAATTTCGGGACTATATTAAGGGGACTGGCCTTGTTCTGGCCCTAATGTTTTTCTACTCCCTAGAAGCCGGTATCGGTTGGTGTCTGGGCGGAGTGGCTTATGCAGCCTTTTCAGCTTATGCCCACCAACTACAGCACGAAAACCCAAAAGCGTGCTTTTGGATGAAGATGCCGGTTCACTATGTCCACCACAAATACAATATGTGGCACCACAACTTCGGTCTAGCAGTTGATTGGTGGGATCATGTCTTTGGCACCTACAAGCCGGTGGAATGGCTAACTGAAGAGGAAATGACTCAACCACCACGAAATTACTTACAACTGCGCTGGTGGTAGAGGGAATTTTGAGGAGTGAGTGCGTAAAGGGTGCCCAATGCCCCATCCCCCTAACGTTCTTGTTGGCGCAGCCTTGACCCTACCGTTCTTGTTGGCGCAGCCTTGCCCCATGCCCCATGCCCCATGCCCAATGCCCAATGCCCAATCCCCATTCCCCAATCCCAGCCAATCCTTGAAATTTTGCGCTCGCTCTCGCCAGAATGAGAGCGTAAGTGATATTGTTCCCAAAAGCGTGACTCGACAGGAGAATCACCGTGAGCTACTTCCAAGAAGCCAAAGCACACTTTGTGGCCAGCCATCAAAATCCCATTAACCAAATCCTGCATCATATAACCAACATCCTGGCAATTGCGGCGGTGATCTTGCTATTTTATGACTGGCGTCTCACCCTTCTTTGCTTGATCTTCACCCAAGTATTTGCCTTGGGAGGTCATGCCTTTTTTGAAAAAAACGAACCTGCTTTTAGAAAATATCCCGGCATCACCATCCTCGCCTCGATGTCGTGGTCGTTTGAACACTGGTTTGGTTTACGCCAATTGTGGGCGCACTTTAACCGTAAGCCGGCTTCACGCTAGGTTCACTTAAAATAACCTAAGCAATCGGCGCGAGACTGAGCAGTAGAAACCTATTCTGCTAGTCCAGTTCCCTCGAACGTCTCTAGCCCCTAAAATCTGACAACTGACAACTAAGAACTAACAGAGGAAAGTTAATGTACGACGGCTTACTGGTGATTGATGCCGATGCTCATAAGATAGAAAATCCCCTGATTATGCGGGATTATTTGGAACCAGAGTATCGCGACCGGCTCGGTTTAGTTGTCGATAGCCTCGGCGATCAACGGGCAAGAGTCATGGACTTTAACCCAGCCACCGGCAAAAAAGACTTTATGCGGATGTTCCCCCAACCGCAGGGTTTCGGTAAAGGCGGCTTTCGCAACCTCCACCCAGATACAACCTTAGGCGCTTTGTTCAATCAGCGCCGGGTTGAACACATGGATCAAGAAGGCGTAGATGTCCAAGTGATCTACGGCACCCTAAATCTAATCTTCTCCAGCATTTTGGATAAAGATTTCGGGGTTGCGTTGTGCAAAGCTTACAACAGCTATATCGCCGATGATTGCCGCAAGTACAGTGATCGGCTCAAACCAATTGGTGTTTTGCCGCTTCAAGATGTGAATGAAGCCGTAGCAGAAATGCACCGATGTGTTAATGAATTGGGCATGATTGGCGTTGCAGTTGCCCCCAATATGCCGATCCCTCATCCCAAAGCACCCGATGCTTTCCCGGAAATCCGCGCTTGCAAAACCATCAGCCATCCTGACTTCCACCCCATTTTACAAGCTGCCGTAGACCTGGATATCGCCCTAGGCGTACACGGTGGCCCAGGTTCCTATATGGTGGGTGGGATTTCAGACTACACCGAAACTTTCATCCTCACTCACATTTTCGTGCAGCGAAATCAGCAGCAATTAGCGCTCGCGCGGATGGTGTTTGATGGGGCTTTTGAGAAATTCCCCACTCTGCGAGTTGGCTTTTTAGAAGGTGGTTGCGGTTGGCTGCCAGATTTGGCCCATTCTTTCCACGAACACTGGGAAAAACGCATTCGAGACTTTGATCCCAAGCATCCCTATCGCCCCTCTTTGATGGAGTTTACCAAGTTGCTCATTCAGGAGCGTGGGAGCAATAATGTCAATATTATCTCTCAGGCGAAAAATCTTTTCGATTTGATGTGGAATGCTCAAAACGATCCCACAAAAATCGATGATGCCAGCTTGTACGAGCACTACGATTTGCGTCACCGCGATCCTCTGGAATATTTTGAACGGGGTCAGATTTTTACCTCGTTTGAATCTGACGATCCGGGACCGGCTTATCTGCCGACGGCGATGGGTGAAATTGGCAAGCATTTGGCTTGCTTCTCAGGCGATTATGGTCACTGGGATGGGGTTCTGAAAAATTGCGTCAAAGATGCGGCTGAGGTGACAAATTACGACCGGCAGCATCTCGGATTGCTGTTAGGTGGCAATGCGTTAGCGTTGTATGGCGAACGTTTGCGCCAATCTCTGCCGGCAAACCAAATGGTTCATGCCTAAAAGTTAGTAAGTGGCACTCAACAGCCAGTAGAATACTCAGCAATCACTGAAAAAAACACTGATTGTTGAGTGCTAACAATTTCTAACTGACCGCTTCCCTTTTTTATGAGGCTTGAGTTTCAATGCGAGTTTTACTCCTCTATCCCCTATTTCCAAAAAGTTTCTGGTCATTTGAAAAAACCTTAGAACTGGTGGGGCGAAAGGCAATGCTGCCGCCATTGGGTTTGGCAACAGTTGCGGCAATTTTGCCTCAAGAATGGGAGTTTAAGTTAGTTGATCGCAATGTTCGGGCAGTAACGGAGGCGGAATGGGAATGGGCTGAAGTTGTAATTATTTCAGCCATGATTGTTCAAAAGCTAGATTTTATTGCTCAAATTGAGGAAGCAAAACGACGCGGCAAATTAGTCGCAGTGGGCGGCCCTTATCCAACGGCATTGCCAAAAGAAGCGAATGCTGCCGGTGCAGATTTTCTGATTTTAGATGAAGGCGAACTCACCCTGCCCATGTTTGTCGAGGCGATTCAAAAGGGTGAAGTTTCAGGAACTTTCCGCGCCACAGAAAAGCCTGATGTGACTTCAACGCCAATCCCGCGCTTTGAGTTGCTGGATTTTGAAGCCTACGACAATATGTCAATCCAGTTCTCTCGCGGTTGCCCGTTTCAATGCGAATTTTGTGACATTATTGTTCTCTACGGTCGCAAACCTCGGACAAAATCTCCAGAACAACTTTTAGCTGAACTTGACCGGCTTTATGAATTAGGCTGGCGACGCAGCATTTTCATGGTAGATGACAACTTTATTGGCAACAAACGCAATGTCAGATTGTTGCTAAATGAGTTGAAAACCTGGATGATAGAACGCAACTATCCCTTCCATTTAAATACTGAAGCATCCATTGATTTAGCACAAGATCCTGAACTGATGAAATTGATGGTTGAGTGCAACTTCAATGCTGTCTTTCTAGGAATTGAAACACCTGATGAAGAAAGTTTAGCGTTTACCAAAAAGTTTCAAAATACAAGAGATCCGCTTTCAGAATCTGTGGAGGCGATTACGAGAACCGGCTTGCGGGTAATGGCCGGCTTTATTATTGGTTTTGATGGCGAAAAACCAGGTGCCGGTGAGCGAATTGTCCGGTTTGTTGAGCAAACAGCAATCCCCACAGCACTGTTCAGTATGTTACAGGCATTGCCAGATACCGGACTGTGGCACCGGCTGGAAAAAGAAGGCCGGTTGCATGGCAAAACCACGGCTATCAACCAAACCAACTTAATGAACTTTGTGCCAACGCGTCCCATAGAGACAATTGCCCGTGAATATGTTGATGCGTTTTGGCAATTGTACGACCCCATGACATTTTTAAATCGCACCTATCGGCACTTTCTAATGTTAGGGGTTCCCAAGCATCACGCCCCCACAAGACCGCCAAGTTGGGTGAATGTTAAAGCACTGCTGACTGTCTGCTGGCGGCAAGGTTTTGTTCGCCATACTCGCTGGCAGTTCTGGCGCAATCTGTTTGGCATCTTCCGGCACAATCCCCGCGTGTGGGATGCCTATTTAACTGTTTGCGCCCACAGCGAACACTTTATCGAATATCGCCAGATTGTGCGCGAACAAATTGAAGCTCAACTAGCTGAATATATGGCATCTGAAGCTGGGGCTAAAACGAAGATTCATGAAGAGGCGAGAGAATCAGCAGCCGCTTAATCCTTGCAACGATTTTTTTCAGCAACAGCCTCCAAACCGCCCGGAAATTGATTTTCGGGCGGTTTCGTTTAAGTCGAATAAATCCGAATCCAATAATTTTCAAGTCGGATTTATCCGGCTTTAGCTATTAACCAGAGGTTTAAACTCCCGGCTGGTTATCGAGCAGGTGTGGCGATATCAGGAAACAGAAATACCGCAAAGGTTGGAAGACAAAATGTAATTTAATCTTGACCTCTTTCTGCGCTTAAAAAACAATATTTCGGAAAGAAATCATTAGTTTTGGGAGGTTATTGTGAATCAATCCGTTGTGCCTTACCTACAGGCGTAAAGCGCTGAACAAAGCTTTGAAATTTAGGAATTTTGTCTCCATTTAAATTCAAAACCGGCAGATATCTTTCTTCGCTTGCTGAGTCGTATCCGTAACCGTAGCGAATCACGGTTCGTTCGGGACGTCCTGTGCCATAAGCAATGTGGATATCACGCACAAGGTTACAACTCATTACAAATCGCCCCATATTGATCTCACCATCACCGGCAAAGTAATGCCACTCAACGCTGTTCCAACTATTAGAACAATAGAGATTTGCCACTTCAAGCATTTTAGAGATGTGGACATCATAACGACTCAGCTTGCCACCATAAGCTGAGCGAGTTGTGTCTACATCCGGTACAATAAAAACGCCTCTTGCTTGTCCGCCTTTCTGAGCGCCCACGAAGCGAATGGAAGTGATAGGAACTTCGGTGTTGGCAACTGTCGGTTGCGCGATTGCGCCGGCACCTAATAAACCACAAGCAGCGATGGATAAAAATTGTGTACGCATAAAAGTAGGCTGTCGCGTGTAATGGTTAGATAACCATCACTACACGCCGACAGCCGGTGATTCCTAAAACTAATTTTTTATATCTAAGCTCAGGTGTTTAGGCAGTTATCATACCAAGCGGTAAATAAACGGGTAGCGATAAGGCCGGTCGGGATTGCCCAGAACTTGAATAATAGCCATAATCGGGAGTACAAAACTGGCAATACCTAACAGAATTAACAGTGGAAGCCCAATTAATACCAAAGCCAGCAGCCCAAAGATAGCTGCATAAATATAAAGGTTAATGTGAAAATTTAAGGATTCCTTAGCATTGTCTTTCACCACCGGATCGTTAGATATAAACATAAGCGCAATCGGTATGCCAATAGAGACAAGTGCAGCGCTAAAAAATATCGCTCCATGACACAACGCTGAGAAGAGCTTCCGTTTATCTAAGTCATTCATGCGAGCACGCTCCCATTGATTGCACGATACGTTCAATCATACCGGCCTAAAATCGGCATCACTTTAATTACTCGCTTTTATTTAAGATTAGAGCGTTCGGTTATCTTTTAAAAGCGGATGGATAATTGGTAATGCTCTGCCCTTTCTAATTACCAATTATCCATTACCCGAAATATCCTGCAAGTGCAATCACGAACATTTCCCACACCGGCAGCCTTAGAGAATGCGGAAAATAAACGGGTAGCGATAAGGCTGGTCAGAATTTCCAAAGACCTGTAAAAGTGCCAGAACCGTCAGTCCCCAGTGGATAAGAAACCCGATAGGACCCAAAATCAACCCCAGCAACCCAAAGGTCAAGAAAGCCAGCGCTGCAATAATGGCTCCATAAAACCATACGTTAATATGGAAATTGATCGATTCTTTGGCATTTTCTCGCACAACCGAGTCATCCGATACAAACCAAACTGCAATCGGTATCCCAACAGACACAATCGTAGTGCTGAAAAATATCGCCCCATGAGACAGTGCTGATAAAAGCTTTCGTTTGTCCATTTAACCAACTCTCTCACCCATTTCGGGCTTTGCTATTGTTGCCAGCGGCTGATCCGCTTCGTTATCTGTAATGTATTTTAACTTTGACAGCCAACATTTACGCTGGGTGGGATCTGGGGGGAGTTTCCGCACACGACAGCCAAGCAATTCGTGCTAGGGATAAAACTTGAATCCTTAGCTAGCTTTGCTACACTCAAACTTAAAGCTCCGTAACCTCGTCCCGCCAAATTTCAGCATGACCACAGAACTGCAAACCGAACTTCTAGCAGCGGTTGATCAGCGCCGCAACTTTGCCATTATTTCCCACCCCGATGCCGGTAAAACCACACTTACAGAAAAGCTGCTGCTGTACGGGGGTGCAATTCACGAAGCCGGTGCTGTAAAGGCACGCAGAGCACAGCGTCATGCGACTTCAGACTGGATGGCAATGGAGCAACAGCGGGGCATTTCCATCACTTCCACAGTATTGCAGTTTGAATATCGAGGCCGGCAGATTAACCTGCTAGACACCCCCGGACACCAAGACTTCAGCGAAGACACCTATCGCACCCTCGCCGCCGCAGACAACGCCGTGATGTTGGAAGACGCCGCCAAAGGGCTAGAACCGCAAACACGCAAACTGTTTGAAGTGTGCCGGATGCGTTCCATTCCCATCTTCACTTTTTTTAACAAACTCGACCGGCCCGGACGTGAACCGTTAGAACTGCTAGACGAAATTGAGAAAGAACTGGGTCTAGCAACCTATGCAGTAAACTGGCCGATTGGGATGGGTGACCGCTTCAAAGGCGTCTACGACCGGCGCACCCAGCAAATTCACCTGTTTGAGCGTAGTGCCCACGGTAGCCGTGAAGCGCTCGATACAGCCATCGATCTAGGCGATCCTCGCCTCGAAGAATTGTTAGAAAAAGACCTTTATTATCAATTCAAAGATGAGTTAGAGCTGCTGGATGGAGTGGGTTCAGAATTAGATTTAGAACAGGTTCATGCCGGCAAAATGACACCCGTTTTCTTCGGCAGCGCCATGACCAATTTTGGCGTGCAGTTATTCCTCGACTCGTTCTTAGACTACGCCCTAAAACCCGGTTCACACAAAACTTCTGTCGGTGACCTTCCCCCGACTCATCCAGAATTTTCTGGCTTTGTCTTTAAATTGCAAGCGAATATGGACCCGAAACACCGAGATCGGGTCGCCTTTGTGCGCGTCTGCACCGGCAAGTTTGAAAAAGACATGACCGTGAATCATGCCAGAACCGGCAAAAACGTGCGTCTCTCCCGCCCGCAAAAACTTTTCGCCCAAGATCGCGAATCGATTGAAGAAGCCTATCCGGGGGATGTGATCGGGTTAAATAATCCCGGAGTTTTTGCAATTGGCGACACGATTTATACCGGCCAAAAACTTGAATATGAAGGTATTCCCTGCTTTTCTCCGGAACTGTTTGCTTACCTGAAAAATCCTAACCCTTCTAAATTCAAGCAATTCCGCAAAGGCGTTGCCGAGTTGCGCGAAGAAGGTGCGGTGCAAATTATGTATTCCGCAGATGAAGCAAAGCGCGACCCAATTCTCGCCGCAGTAGGCCAGTTGCAATTTGAAGTCGTGCAGTTTCGGATGCAAAACGAATACGGGGTAGAAACCTTGCTGGAAATGTTGCCCTTCTCCGTGGCCCGTTGGGCGACCGGCGGCTGGGAAGCATTACAAAAAGTCGGGCGGCTGTTCAACACAGTCACCGTCAAAGATAGCTGGGGAAGGCCGGTTTTACTGTTTAAAAATGAGTGGAATTTGCATCAAGTAGAAGCAGATCACCCAGGGTTAAAACTGAAAGCCACAGCGCCGGTGGTTGCCGGCCAGGAACCGGAATCTTTGTAACAACAAAGCCAGTAGAAGCGTGAATTAGGGGCGGGTTTTCTGCAAAGATTTTCTCAACCCGCCCGAAATTTAAAGCGTAAAATAGAAAGTTGCACCTTTCTCCACCTCAGCTTCCGCCCAAATTCGGCCCCCGTGCCGGTGAATGATGCGCTGCACGGTTGCCAAGCCAACGCCGGTGCCCTCAAACTCACTGGTGCGGTGCAGACGCTGGAAGGTTCCAAAAAGCTTATCCGCGTAGGTCATATCAAAACCGGCCCCGTCATCGCGCACAAAGTAAATAGGACTGGGAGACGGGAGGCCGGTTTGACCAGCCGATTGCGGCAGAACCCCAAATTCAATTCGAGCGTTCTGGTGTTTAGACGTATATTTCCAAGCATTTCCCAGCAGATTCTCTAACACAATCTGTAGCAGCCGGCCATCAACCTTAGCCACCACACCAGTGGCGATCACCCATTCCACCTGACGTGCCGGCTTTGTCTTCTTCAAATTGTTAAGGACTGCCTGAGCTAAGCCACTGACATCAATCACTTCACGCCTCATTTCCGTGCGTGCCACCCGCGCCAACTGTAGCAAATCATCAATCAGTTGCCGCATTCGCGCCGTTGCCGTCCGAATACTCTGAAGGTCGTCCAAACCCTCCTCATCAAGCTTTTCAGCATAGTCTCTCAGCAAAAGCAGGCTAAACGCGTCAATCGAAGCCAAGGGTGCTCGCAAGTCGTGAGCAACTGAGTGAGAAAATGCTTCTAGCTCTTGGTTAACAATTTCTAATTGCTGGGTACGATCCACCAGCGCTAAGCGGCTGAAATAGCGCTCAGTCACATTATCTAGCAACCAGAGGCGACCGGGCACATCGCGCACACGCGTCGGAGTGCTGGAAAGACTCAGCACTGTTCGCCCTTCAGGGACAGGTGTAGCATTGGGTTCATGATTTTCTGCCGGCCAAGTAGAATCTTGGGGCAGGCTTTCATTTGCACAAACCCATAACCAATCCCGAATCTCCGCTTGAGGCTGTGAGAAAAACTTAACCGCCTGCTGCGCGATCGCCTCCTGATTTTCAGCACTGGTGCGTAACTTTGCCATTGCCTGAGAGATTACCACCGGCTCTACAGATCCAGGCATCAGATTCAGTTGCTTAGCCGCAGCCTGATTCAGCCAACTTTGCTCTCCACTTTCATCCACAAACACCACACCTTGAGGGATTGTCTCTAGAATCGCGCTGTAGCGTGCCTGTAGCTTTTCAAAGTGGAACGTTGTGTCTTGGAAGCGCAAGAGAGTCCGCACACCCGCTAATAGCGACTCCATTAGCTTCCTTAAGCGCCAAGAAATCTCAGTGCGGCGATACCAGATTAGCAGAATTGCCCCGCGCCGATTGCCGGCATCTTGCAACGGCAGCACAGCTAGAGACTGAGTGCCTTGGCCAACCAAAACCGGCGCTGCGCCGGCACTACTGGGATAATCAGAATAGTAAAGGCAGCGATTCTGAGCGAGCGCCTCAGCAAAAAGTTTAGGGGTCGTTAGTTTATCCGGCAATGCCGTCTGGGGAAGACAGACGAGCGCCTCTGCTGTGACTTCGTCAAGTTGATGCAGGGCAATTGCCGCGTCTGCACGGGCTAATTCGCGCAGGGAGGAGAGCGCTTTAGTCAGAAGAATTTCGGGAGTTGCAGTCGTGTCTGCCTCCAGTAGGGATGCGAGCAGGTTGCGCGAAGCAAACTGCCACTCAATGCCGAGTAAAAATCTTCGTGCTAAAACACCCAGAACGGTCGCACTCCCCACGGCTATGCTGTAACGTGTCAGCAATACATTGTCATCGCCTAGCAGAGCGCTGCTGTAGCTATACAGCGTCAACAACCCACTCTGCCCCAGCATCAGCGCCACCAGCATTGGTGACAGTGGCAGCATCAAAGCAGCCGCAAACAATGCCGGTGCGACGATCAACACCGGCATCACTCCAGCTAGGACACTAAAACCCACTAGAGCCAGCGTTAGCCCCACAATAGCGCCCCTGAAAGTCGGTAGCCGGTCAGGATGATTGTACGGCAAGTTGAACCATCGAGTATTTTGCATTACTGAACACGATATTTTCTGAAAATACAGAATGCTTTATTTCCGTTCGATCAGGTATTCTCCTGATTTCCTCATACCCTTTTATATTTTGAATTTCCCTTTCAGAGTCAGCGAGACTTCCTCAATCAGAAAGTTTTATCGCTCAAAAAAAGGCGCATTCATCGCAAAGAAATTTACAAAACACTTTCTTTATCTTTAACAAAAATTAAAAATTTAATAAAAATTTTAGATTTTGCAAAGTTTTATTAATCTTTGTCTGCCGGCGTTTGCGGCTCATCCCGATTCCCTCAATTAAAAACAGGTTTCCGAGCAGCTAAACAAATGAGTTTCAGCTTAAAGCAACTTCCGTCCCATTTGTTTAGAATGCCCAATTCCTTATAACTTGACACATTTATCGAGATGGGCTTTGATGGCATTAGTCACCACGTCGGGCGCACTCAGGTGAGGTAAGTGGCCACTGGCGGCGATCGGCAGTAGCTTACTGTTAGGGATATGCTCTGCCATATAGCAGCCAACCTCAGACGGCACCGCAATATCATCGCTTGATTGCACGATCAGTGTCGGCACTTTCAGGCGCGGTAACTCAATCCGGTGATCTGACTGGAAAATCACCCGTGCTACAGCTTGAGCGATATCCGGGCGGATAGCACTGAGGGTATTGGCAAACTCGATGGCCAATTCAGGTTTTTCCGGGTTCCCCATTGCCAGAGGCGCAAAACCACTTGCCCAAGCGTAGTAATTGGACGACATGGCTGCGTAGAGGGTGTCAAGATCGGACTGCTCAAATCCCCCGATGTAGTTAATATCATTGAGATAACGTGGCGACGCACTGATAAAGATTAGTTGGCTAAATACCGCAGGCTGGACTAACGCGGCTAGTAAACTGACCATACCACTAGCCGAGTGACCCACTAAGATGCAGTCTTTAATTCTTAATTCGGAACACAACTCCAGCAAGTCTTCGGCATAACTGTAAAGACTGCTGTAGCGACGCGGACTGTAGGCAGAAAAATCAGACTTGCCGGCTCCGACATGATCGAAGAGGACGAGGCGGTAGTCAGAGGCAAATGCTTCCACCTGATGCCGCCAAGCCGTTTGGTCGGAGCCGAACCCGTGAGCAAAGATAATCGTTTGAGAACCATTACCCAGTATTTGTACATGATTACGCTTAAGAAGGCTTGTGGTTCCAACCATAAAAGTTTTCAGCTTAGGTGTATTTTTCTATTTCTATGCTAGTGTTTATCGGAAAAAGTTTGGCTAGCCAGTTGAGCTAGGCTAATCTCACTCTGTTTCTTTACATCAAAAAACTCATTTTTTTTATAAGGAGATATTCTTGAAGATACCCTGAGTTTTGAATAACAGAATTCGCGCCAACTATTAGAACAAATCGGGCATAACTTTGTTGAGGGTAATAGGATGATTGCTAATTCGATAATTTAATTTTTCCCCTCGCTTCTCCCTAGCCCCTGTGCCCCTCATGCGCTCGTTCGGTGCGAAGCGCAGTAAGTACCGGCCTGCTTATCCATATTGACTACTCATTACTATTTTCGCGGGAATTGGGTTCGCTTTCACGCCCAGTTTCCCAAAGATTGTATGAAGCTATCAGGTTGGGTGAAACGCTTGTGGGTTATGGTTGGGAAGTAAGCCAAAGGAGGAGTTATGACCTCGATTCCCGAACCCCCTCCCTCTAGTGCCGGCGCTTCTGGGGTAACTCCTTCCCTAGAGACTGGTTTAGCCGCACTAAAGCAGGGCGATTATTCAGCGGCGATTACTCACCTAGAAGGGATCTGTGAGATTGAACTCCATGAACCTTCACTCTTGCGTGCTCAGATGGGGTTAGTCGTCGCCTATGAGCGCACCGGCAAAGCAGAAAAGGCCATTGCCCTCTGCCAAACGCTCAGCAAAAGCGAGAAAAGCCAGGTTAAGCAATGGGCGACTCGCACACTCACCGATTTGCAAGCGCGTTTCTCCCAAAAAAAATCCGCTCCCGCTCAAACGCTACAGCCTTCTAACCCGACTGCCTTTCAAAGTTCACCGGCACCAACCTCTTCAGAAGCCGGTGCCAATCCCACCGGCTTTGTTCCCCTCGATAATCTGCCGAACTCTTCAAAAGCTGCTGCTAACCCCACCGGCTTTGTTCCCCTCGATAACCTGCCGCCAGCCTCAGAAGCCGCTGCTAACTCCACCGGCTTTGTCCCCCTCGATAACCTGCCGGTAAAACCTAGGCAGAGTGTGCCAAAAGCAGTTCCGCCCCCACCACCGCTTCCGTCTCGGCGTTCTGCCAACCCGCCGGCTCTCCCAAATCAGGAGGCTCAGCCATCTGCCGGTGAGGGGAGCAAGGGAGAGCGGGAGCAAGGGAAAGCGGGAGAAAGTGAATCTTTGTCAACCCCTCAGCCCCAAATTCAGAACTATCAACCGAGTTGGCGTAATGCCGGTCGCGCCCAAAATTGGAAGCCCCTGCGAACTCCCAAGCAATGGCGTTTGTGGTTACTTCAAGGGGCAACTGTCTTCCTGATGCTGGCGGTTATTCGTGCTGTCGTTCACTTCGCGATGTCTACCATCAACGACATCATAGTGAAACTGCCCTTTATGTCACCTATTCAAGCTTTCTACTATGACCAAACTCAGTCTATTTTAATGATTTTGCTGGCGCTGCTAATATTGTCGCCCTGGTTACTCGATGGACTCCTAGAGCTGTTTTATGGTCAAAAGCCGTTGTCAGTGAAGACGCTAGAAACCCACAGTCCAGAAGCGGCGAAGATGCTGAAACGCGTTTGCTGGAAGAAAAAATGGCCTTGGCCCACTTTGAAGGTGTTGCCCATTAATGCGCCGGTGGCGCTTAGTTATGGCAACCTGCCCCGTACTGCCCGAATTGTGGTGAGTCAGGGTTTATTGGATCAATTGGCAGATGACGAAATTGCCGCAATTTATGCCGGCGAACTGGGGCACATTGCCAACTGGGATTTGGCTTTGATGTCTGTGGCGGTTCTGGTTGTCCAGATTCCTTATCTGATTTACTGGCAAGCCGCTGACTGGGAAGAACGGGGGCAACGTCTAATCCAATCCCCGTTTCTCTCGTCAGTTTTCGGCGGGACAATGGCGGTGGTTTCTTCCCTTGCTTATGGGATTTACTGGGTATTCCGCTGGCCGGCTTTTTGGCTGTCGCGGCAGCGGCTCTACTATAGTGATCGGGTGGCGACACAAACCACCGGCAATCCCAATGGCTTGACTCGCGCTTTACTAAAAATAGCGATTGGGATTGCCGGTGATGTCGGCAAACAGCGCTCAACCAGCTATCTCCTCGAAGGCTTTGATCTGCTGATTCCGGTGGGATGCCGGCAGGCGATCACGCTGGGCAGTTGTTATCCGTTAACACCCATTGAACCCTTGCTGGAGTGGGATCGCAGTAACCCTTACCGGCAGTGGCTGACGATTAACACCGCCCATCCTCCTCTAGGTGATCGGCTGAATATTTTGGCTCTGTGTGCCCGCTTTTGGAAGTTAGAAACCGAGTTGGATTTGCCGGTTCCTGAGCCGGCAGGGAAGAAAAGCAAGAAAAAGCCGGTTTCGCCTGCAATTCAAAACTCACCACTAAAAACTCAGGACTTGTTGCTACAAGGTGCGCCCTATTTTGGGGTGTTGATTGGTTTAATCTTTGGCGCTGTGTTCTGGCTGATCGGGTGGGTGGGCGTCCAGATGCGTATTCCAGAAATTAGTTGGGTGTTACGCGATCATCAATGGCTGCTTACCGGCTTGGTGCTGACTGGATTTTGCTTGGGGACGGTTATGCGGATCAATTCTTTTTTTCCAGATATCAAACCGGCTAATTTGTCAAATGAATCGAGCTTGCCGGCTTTGCTGGCAAATCCCGCTGCCTTGCCGCTGGATAGCCAGCCGGTTCGTTTAGAAGGTAAGCTTTTGGGACGTAAAGGTATTGGCAACTGGCTGGGACAGGATTTAATTTTGCAAACGTCTGCCGGCTTCGTGAAATTGCACTACCTTTCAAAATTTGGCCCAATCGGCAATCTTTGGCCTCATTCCCCTCGTCCCAGCGATTTTGTCAATAAGCAAGTGATTGCAACCGGGTGGTTTCGCCGGGGTGCGACTCCCTGGCTGGATCTTGAAACGCTTTCGACGAGTGCCGGTCAAACTAGCCACAGCGGCCACCCCATTTGGTCTACGATTCTAGCCGGTGTGGCAGCCCTCTGGGGAGCCTATCTGATTTCTCGCGGCGGACTTTAAAAGGTTAGGAGACAAGAATAAAGTAGAACCTCCCCATGCCCCATGCCCCATGCCCCATGCCCCATGCCCCATCCCCTAATATGTAAAGAAATGTTGCAAACTTTTTTCCAGTAATGTTACAGTTATTTACAGAAAGCACATGGTTCCAGACGTGTCCAAGCCTTCAATCTCTGTTATTGCAGTCGCAGGAGCCGTCTTGGTATCAGGTTTTCCTTCTCCCAACACAGCAATTTCAGCCAGCCGCAGCCATCGGCTGGTTTTTTGCGTAAGCTGTCAGGCATTTAATTTCTATTGCTTGCCAGCATGGGAAATGTAGGTAACGATATCTGTGGGAATTCGTTTTTCTTTCTCTGCGGCTAGCCATTTATTGGTGCTATCGGGCAACTTGAAAAATGCAAGTTAGATGCACACCTAACTGAGCGCCTTTTAAGTAATGGCATTGTTATAGATAAAAAAGACGGATTTCCGCCCTTGTAGCTAGCTCCATACCCAAGGCTGTGATACCTTTATTAAGGGTTTAAAATCTTATATCCTCAAAGCAAGGGGATTTGTGGGTCGCTCACTGAATTGCGAGTTACCAAGACAGCATTTTGGGCAAAGCGTGTCTAGGCTATGCTATCGGCTCCTAAGCGCGTCAGTTCCTGCATACCCGACGGGACAAATCGGGACGTTAGCATCCCTATTGCTTGAAATCCCAGGCTACCACCAGTGGTTTTTACGGCGGTTTTTCTCAAGATTGTGTAACAACAGTATTCTTAAAACACCATTGAGCCTCCATTCCCTAGTGATGACCAAAAGCTTACGCAGCGAGCGTCTAGCTAAATTTCAAGCGCGTCGGGTGCAATGTATTGGCAGAAGCCTATTGAATAATTTTGCAATTAGAGGTGAACTGCGTTGCTGAGGTTTGCCAGAGGGGCACACAGCTCGGCTAGTTTTGCTGCTTGGCGTCAACCCTTGTCTCTTGATGACCGTTATCAAGTTAAGATTTGTAAATTTGTTGGAACCCAACTTTGGAGGACTTGTCCATGTCAATTCGTCTTTATGTAGGGAATCTACCCAAAGAAATAGATCGTAAAGAGCTGCAAGATATTTTTGCGGAAGCCGGCGATTCTGTTTCTACGAAAGTGATCACTGATCGCAAAACCGGCAAATGTCGGGGATTTGGTTTTGTTACCGTCAAAACTGATGAAGAGGCTGATCAAATCATCGAGAAGTACAACGGTTTTGTGTTTAAAGAAAACCCAATCAAAATAGAGAAGGCATTGCCTCGCTCTAAGGGTAAAGGAGACGAGGAATCAGCCCCACAACCGGCTGCTCCTGTTACCAAGGCTGCTGGCGCTCCAACTGGCGGTGGCGGCGGTGGCGGTGGCGGTGGCGAACGTCGTAGTGGCGAACGTCGCGGCGGCGGTAACAAGTCTCGTCGCGGTTCTACCAGTACCGGCGGCGGCGGCACCTCGACTTCTACACAGCAAGAAGCCTCCCAGCCAGATCCACGCTGGGCACAAGAGTTGGAAAAGCTCAAGCAAATGCTGGCGGCTCAAGCAAGCAACCCGTAAATGTAGCTTTTGCGCTCAAGACAGTTAAAACGGGCGACTTGAACACTTGTGCCGGTGAATTAGCCGGAGGAATTTTTTAAAATCCACGTGTAGCAAGCGCCCGCTGATTGTCTTTGAAATCGTTAAGTTTGAGTGGGAAATCCTCAAAAAGGTTGAAGGTTAAAAAGAAGTTTTAACCTTTCATCGGCCTATTTTTTTAGTGCCGGTTAAACCACAGAACAAATTTAAGCAACCCAATTAGACGTTTCTTCTAATAACGGCACTTGCAGCCAATCTTGGAGGTGAACACGCAGGTGTTGAGCAAATTCTTGCCGGCGGCTGAATAGTTCAGTCCGCACTGCCTTACGAGATTCGTCAAGTGTCCAGCCATAATCACTGCTCAAACGCAGTTTCCCTTGCCAGTCAGCGACAGAAACCATGAGCTGAGGGGAAGGGCTGTTATCGTAATCTTTGACGCGAAACACATAGTTAAAAGTATTCTGGCTAGCAGCGGCTACGGTGGAGGGTTGCCCGCATTCGAGTTCCAAGCGCGATCGCACCTGCTCGGCTAAACCGGGTTTCGTTAAATCTTCAAGTGTGCGAACTGCCAAGGTAAGGGCAAAATAAAACTCTTCTACTGGAACAAATTCTAGCTGCATGGATAGTGGTTATGGAATTGCCGGTGTGATAGGCGAAATTAAAGCAAGCTGAGGTTTGCTTTCGCCAAAACATAACCCATCATACAGATTTTTTCCCACTCGCCACACGGTACGCGAAAATACGTTAATTCCCAAATTTGTCAAATCAGCCGGCATCCGTACTACGAAGCTTTAGACATCGAAAAATCTCTAAAGGTTGAAGATTGCTGTTGCAACGTCAATTCGGGACGCCCCAATCCAAATCCCTGTCCGTAGTCCATCCCTAAATCGCGGCAGCACTCGATATCCTTACGCTGTTCTAGTCCCTCCGCGACAACCAGAATTCCCTCTTCGTGGGCAGAATGTAACAGACTTTTGATTAAAGTTTGCTTCAGAGGATGTTTGCTGCACCCATCTATCAAGCGCCGATCAAGTTTAACAAAATCCGGACGAATCTCCATCACATAATGATCAATGGAAACACAACCACATAAATCATCCACCGCAATTCCAAAACCCCATTTTCTTAGACGGTTGATGAGCTGGGGCAAATTTGGGCAGTGGGCGAGGATTTCAACTTCAGTTAATTCAAACACAATTTGGTGCGGTTGCAATCCCAGCGCCAATACTTTTTCTAGATTCTGTTCTAGAGACTTAAAATTATTGATAATCGCATTCGGTAAAACATTAATGAAAAAAGTTTGATTCGTGTTTAAGGCGGCAATTGAATCCAAACAAATTTCCCTGGCTAATTCATCAAACTCGCGCGTTAGCTTCGTTGAAAGGGCTGCATCAATTAATTGTTGTCCGCTCAGATACTGACCCTGTTCGCTGAGGGCGCGAGCTAGACATTCATGAGCGATGATCTCACCCGAACCTAAATCAAAAATAGGTTGATACTTGAATAATAAACACTGCTTTAAGAGTAAATGGAAAAACCAGGCATTTCTCACACAGTTCGTAATCACACTTAGGGGCTGAGCCTGAAGAAATTCTAACAGTAGACTGTTATCCTCAAGGGGTAAGCGTGTCAACAAAAAGCGCGATGCGGCTTGACTAGCGTCTGTTAGAGTTCGGCTGAGCTGCCTAAAAACAGCAGCTAGCTGAGTTTCAGTAACTTCTTGATAAACGAGTTGAGGAATGGCCGGAATTTTCTGGAATCCTAGTTCGCCAAGCTCGTTAATTGTATCTAAGTCCAACGGTTGTATTATGAATTTCAGTTGGTTAGTTAATGAATCGATAGGGCGCATTAGGGATAGATTCCTCATTGTTACGACATATTAAGCTCATTTAGCTAATAATATACGATAGGAGAGGTGCTTCATACTGTGCTAAAAATCACACCGCTTAATTTCAATCACATCCCCTTTAAGAAATATCTATAAATGATATTGAGGTAGATAAAAAAAGTGTTCAATCTTTAAGCTTTTGTTAAGCCTTCTCTAGCAGGATATGTAAATAACTTATCAGTCTATTGACAAATTATTATCAGCAATTCTCTGATACAAGCGTCTTCAGGCAGAGATAGAAATAAGCGAGCAGGACATTAAGAAAACACTTCACAACTAAGTTT
This sequence comes from Microcoleus sp. FACHB-68, assembly GCF_014695715.1. Lineage (NCBI taxonomy): Bacteria > Bacillati > Cyanobacteriota > Cyanophyceae > Oscillatoriales > Microcoleaceae > Microcoleus > Microcoleus sp. FACHB-68. The sequence continues at coordinate 376,378 of NZ_JACJOT010000018.1, read as the reverse complement.
TTTCTGCATCCACCTAAAGGAAAATATGAAGAAAACGGCTCCGGACCTCTTTAGGTTGACATTTAAAAACATTTCACAACTAAGCTTTTAGCGCATCTAACCAAAGGAAGATATCGATAAAACCTATCAAGAAGCTTCTAACCGGCTTTCATCGGTGTGACTGAGTTGACTTCAAAGCAACCTTTATTCTGCTGGATTAGCACAAGTAAGCAGCGGCGCTCACACAAGCCAGCGCCACCCACCATACCTTAGCCGGTTGCCAGTAATCTTTTAGAGGACTTGCGCCCTCAGCCAAGCCACAGGCAAATACAACAGCTTGCGGGAGCGCCCAACATAAGCTCGCTGCCGAAACACGTCGTAGTGGTTGCTCTCAATCACATCCAGGATTTGCCGGTAGAGCATCAGCGCCGACCAAACCGGCCAGCGTGCATCTAAACTCAACTGACTAACGCCTTTTTCAGCCATCGTAAAAAACTTACGCGCTCGCCCGATTTGGAAGCGCATCAACTCGCGCCATCGTTCATCCACCACACCATTGAATAAATCCTCTTCGGTGTAGTTAAACAGCGCCAACTCTTGTAAAGGCAGGTAAATGCGACCCCGGTTCGCATCTTCCCCAACATCTCGGAGGATGTTTGTGAGCTGGTTGGCAATTCCCAGTGCCACTGCCTCTTCAATCGGAAGTTCCGCTGGTACATTTCGATTCCAAGGAGCCGTGCGGGGCGATGGTTCCACCCCCATGATCGGCATCGACATCAAACCAACTGTACCGGCGACTCGGTAACAGTAGAGGTAAAGCTCCTCAAACGTCTCGTACCGGCTACAGCACAAATCCATCCGCTGGCCCGCAATCATATCCCGAAATGGCTGAATGCTTAGGGAGAAGCGTTGCAGCGTATCCGCTAGCGCCACATCGGGATCTTCTTGGGGATAACCCCCAAAGATGGATTCGAGTTGGTGTTCCCACTGGTCGAGGGTTTCAGGCGTAGTTAATCGAGCGCGAGGCCCATCAACCAATTCATCTGTGCGACGGCACCAAGCATAGATAGCCCAGATTGCCCGCCGTTTCTCCTCTGACATCAACAGCGTGCCCAAATAAAAAGTTTTGGCATAAGTGGCTGTGATCTGACGACAGAGTTCGTAAGCGGCCTCTGGGGAAGCCAGCGTGTTCATGCAGGAGTAATGAGGCAGTTGCAGCATTCGTTGCAAGCTTAGAAATGGTCAGTGGTTAGTGGTCAGTTGTTGGCTGTCAGGGATCAGCTGTCAGCGGCTAGTGCTCAGCGCTCAGTTGTTTTTGCGACTGACAGCTGACCGCTGACAATTCCATTAACAACCGATGGCTGATGGCTAACGGCTACCTGCTGAGTGCTATTGATCGCCTGCGCTGTCAGCTTACCAGAAAGCACAGCCCCTTCCATACTTGCTAAGTAACGTTGCATGGTGTAATCGCCGGTTAAAAAGAAATTGGCAATGGGCGTAGTCTGGGAAGGCCGGCATTCCTGGCGTCCGGGGGTCGCTTTGTAAACCGAGCGAGGCGTCTTGACAATGTGATATTTAAGCAGATTTGCGGGCCGCTCACCACAGAAATGATCGGGAAACAGCTTTTCGAGTTCTGTCATTGTTGCCGCAACAATTTCCTCGTCGGATTTGGAGATCCAATCTTTAGCCGGCGCTAAAACAAGTTCCAGCATCGAGCGATTGGGATTGGCATATTCGCGGCAAGTATTGCTCATGTCGGCATAGACACTCAGCAGGGGCGAGCGCGAAAACAGCAGGTGATCGATGTCCGTCAGTTTGCGGTCAAACCATAAATGTACATTGATCACCGGCACTCCTTCCAATCCATCCAGCTTTTTAAAGTAATCGAGCTGACGCCAAGGTGCCGGCAGCATCACTTTCAGCGGGTCAACCGGCATTGCCGACACATAAGCATCCGCTACAATTTCCTCATCCGCCGCTCCGTCTGAGCCTCGGAGCAGAAACCCGCGAACCGTCCCATCCTCATTCAGCAAAAACTCCTTAATTGAGGCATTCAGTCGCACTTCGCCACCGCGTTCGGTAATGTAATCTACCATTGGCTGACAAAGCCGCTCCGTAGGCGCACCATCGAGGAAGGCCATTTTAGAGCCGGTTTTCTCTTGTAGAAAGCGATTCAACGCCGTCAGCACCACCGTCGCAGAAATTTCATCTGGATCGATGAAGTTCAGCGCCTTGGACATGGCAATGAAAACTTCCTTTTCCACGCGTGGCGGGACGTTTTGTTGCTTCAGCCACTCGGAGAAAGAAAGTTTATCCATCTCCTCGACATACTTCTGGCCCTGAATCATCGCTGGAATTAGGCCCAGGCCAAAGCGAATTTTCTCTGGCCAGGTGAGCATATCGTTGTTACGCAGAATCGCGATAACTCCGTTAATCGGTGCCGGCAGATCCGGAAAATCGAAACGCGAGTAAGTCCCCGGACTGTTCGGCTGATTGAAAATCATCGTGTGTTCTTTCCACTGCAGCCGATCTTCGATCCCCAACTCTTTAAAGAGTTGCAACATATTGGGATATGCACCGAAAAAGATGTGCAACCCCGTTTCGTACCAGTCCCCGTCTTCGTCCTTCCAAGCCGCTACTTTGCCGCCCAATACGTCTCGCCGTTCCAAGACGATCGGTGTGTGACCGGCATCCGTCAGATATTTGGCGCAAGAAAGTCCTGCTAAGCCTGCTCCCGCGATCGCAACTCGCATTTGATGCTTCTGCCTTTCGAGATTCTAAAGATTTTCTTAAGGGTGTGATTACCCGCCTCTCATTATACCTTTGCAATCCGTTACATTTTGCAAGCTTTGTCCAACCTGATCAATTTTATATTGACGATTTTTAGCTGGAGTGCCGGCCCTCTGCCTGTTGGAGTAGCCAGAAAAGTTTATTTTCCCATCCATAAACGCCTTGAGAGCAAGCCCGTTACTCTGGGGTAAAACAATTGCGGCTCATAGCTTGCACTCTCTCGTTATTCAGCTAGGATAGAGTCTCCCAGCTTTCCCGGCGATCCCATCCGATCTCAAAAATTCTCAGGCGTCCCCAGAAAATTGCCGATGGCTGGAGGCTGAGAATTTGGATCGGTCGCTGTTCGGAAAAATTTCCAGCCTAAAATCGTTGGCCCTGTAAATTTTTGCGTGATCAATGGGCACGATATCAAATAGAGGGTCGCTCGGCACTGTAGGAAATCTACACTTTCTTATTAACCTTTTAAACTAGCAGGCAGGGATCTATGAATACGGTTCTGATCGTGGATGACAGTTTAACCCTACGTCAAATTGTTTCAGATATTTTAAGAAAGAGCGGACTCAATGTTGTTGAAGCATCTGATGGCATTGAAGCAAAAGAACAAATTCAAGCCCGCTATCCAGATTTAGTGATTACGGACGTTGTCATGCCTCGGATGAACGGCTACGAACTGTGCCGGTGGCTCAAAAATGACCCAAAAGCCCACAATATCCCTGTTGTTATGTGTACGAGTAAAAGTGAGGAATTTGATCGCTACTGGGGAATGAAACAAGGGGCTGATGCTTATATTGCCAAACCTTTTCGCCCAACCGAACTGATTGCAACAGTTAAACAACTGCTGAAAGGACTGTAACTGCCGGCATCAGCAAGCCATAAAAAATTAAAAAAGGAGAGTATTCTCTGTTTTATTTTTAATTTTGCTTTTTTACTTTTAACCTTTAAGCTCCCACATTGGGCTGACCCTCTGGGAATCTCTTTGAATTCTCTAATTTTATTGGGCCGGTCTCAGTTTCTACTATGGCTGAAATGACCCTCTACGCTGGCTGTGGTATGAGCGGTGCTCATCACATCCATCGACTTCGTGCTTTTGATAAAACTGGATGATTGTAGTGAATGCTACAAATTATTCATTTCAATTGCTCGGTTAGTTTTGCTCAGACAGAGGAAAGGCATTGCTCCTGCCGGCTCAAGAATTTTAAATATCAGTTTTATTCATAAAATTTGAAAATTGTCAATACTATTAAGCCAGCAATTGATAACAGCGGATATCTGGCGACATCGCAGCCAAGCCATTAAGTTGAGAGGCTGCCTGCTGAATATGTTGTGAATTTAAATGGGCGTTGAGCAATTCCTGAGTTTCCCACTCTTCCACAAAGACAAAATCAGTCGGATCGGCTGAATTTTGCATCAGTTCGTAGAAAATACAGCCGGCTTCTTGGCGAGTTGGTTCAATGATGCTCAAAAGAATAGACTTCACCGGCTCCACCTGATCGGGAAGCGCCACAACACGAGCTACCACTCGAACGGTTTGTTTGGCCACAGGTTGAGTCCTCCAAAATTCAGTTGGGCAAGAGAGCAGATCCTACTGTATCAATCTCTGTTCCTATCTCCCCCATGCCCCTACCGTTCTTGTTGGCGAAGCCTTGACCCATGCCCCATGCCCCATGCCCAATCCCCAATCCCCAATCCCCAATGCCCCATTAGCTACAAGACAGGTTTCACCAGCAAGATACAATAAAGTCAGCAAGTTTGTCATCGGTTATCAGTCATGGATTATCTGTCATAAGCAAGCGTATAAAAGACAAAGGATAATTGACAAAGGACAACTGACAACTGAGAATCTTCAGAGCTAGGAGAAAAAGAACGCATGGGAAAGGTAGTCGGCATTGACCTGGGGACAACCAACTCAGTAGTAGCCGTTATGGAAGGCGGTAAGCCGATAGTAATTGCCAATTCAGAAGGCATGCGGACAACTCCCTCTGTAGTAAGCTTCAGCAAAGAAGGTGAGCTACTCGTCGGACAACTGGCCCGCCGGCAAGCCGTACTCAACCCCCAAAATACGTTTTACGGGGCGAAACGCTTTATTGGCCGACAATATGCAGAACTCAACGCCACGTCAAAACGAGTGCCTTACACCATTCGTAAGGACGAAACCGGCAATATCAAAATTAAGTGTCCGCGCCTGAAAAAAGAATTTGCCGCAGAAGAAATCTCGTCGATGGTACTGCGGAAACTGGCAGATGAAGCGAGTCGCTACTTAGGACAGCCAGTCACCGGCGCGGTGATTACCGTCCCCGCCTATTTTAATGACTCCCAACGACAGGCAACCCGCGATGCCGGTCGAATTGCCGGCCTTGAAGTCAAGCGAATTCTCAACGAACCAACGGCTGCCTCCTTAGCCTATGGATTAGATCGCAAGCAACAAGAGACGATCCTCGTATTCGACTTGGGCGGTGGCACCTTTGACGTTTCCATCTTGGAAGTGGGCGATGGCGTATTTGAAGTCAAAGCCACCAGTGGGGACACCCAGTTAGGCGGAAACGATTTTGATAAAAAGATCGTGGACTGGCTGGCAGAGCAGTTTTTAGAAGCTGAAGGTGTAGATTTGCGGCGTGACCGGCAAGCCTTGCAGCGCCTCACAGAAGCCGCCGAAAAAGCAAAAATTGAGCTGTCCGGCGTCACCGTCACCGACATTAACTTACCCTTCATCACCGCCACCGAAGAGGGTCCCAAGCATCTAGAAACTCGGCTAACGCGTGCTCAGTTTGAAGGGTTGTGCGGCGATCTAATCCAACGGCTTCGCATTCCTGTCAAGCAAGCTTTAATGGATGCCAGCCTCTCCCCCTCTCGGATTGATGAAGTCGTCTTAGTGGGCGGATCGACCCGCATTCCCCTAGTCAAACAGTTGGTACGCAGCCTGATTGACAAAGAACCGAATGAAAACGTCAACCCTGATGAAGTTGTCGCAGTGGGCGCAGCCATACAAGCCGGCATCCTGGCAGGTGAAGTCAGAGATGTGCTGCTGCTGGATGTGACCCCCCTCTCCTTGGGATTGGAAACCATTGGGGGCGTGATGAAAAAACTCATCCCGCGCAACACCACGATTCCCGTGCGCCGGTCAGATATTTTTTCCACCGCAGAAAACAATCAAACCCTGGTCGAGGTTCACATCCTTCAGGGAGAGCGGGAGATGGGGGCAGATAATAAATCGTTAGGCCGGTTTAAACTCACCGGCATCCCGCCGGCACCACGCGGCGTCCCCCAGATTCAGGTCGCCTTTGATATCGATTCCAACGGCATCTTACAGGTAACAGCTCTTGACAAAACCACGGGACGAGAGCAAAGTATCACCATCCAGGGCGCATCTACCCTGAGTGAATCGGAAGTCACCCGTATGATTCAAGATGCCGAGCAATTTTCCCAAGACGATCGCTTGCGGCGAGAGCGGGTGGAAAAGCGCAACCGGGCAGAAGCGCTGGCTTATCAAGCAGAACGACAGCTGCGAGAGGTGGCTTTGGATTATGGAATGCAGTTTGCCCAACGCAGCCGCAGTCGCATCGAATCTTTGGTTCGAGACTTGCGCGATAACCTGAGCCGCAACGATGAGCGAGGCGTGGATCTGACGAGTTCGGAACTGCAAGACGCGCTTTACGATCTGAGTCGAGAAGTTTATCAGTTCTCCCGCGAAGAGGACGGAGATGACTTTTTTGACTCAATTCGGCGCACCTTCTCTGGGGACAGCCGGCCCTCTGAGCGTGTGGGAGCCAGTCGCGTCACCAGAGGCGAGTCCCGTTACCCTCGGACAAATGTCAGCGAAGATGAGTGGGATGATGAGGATGATGATTGGTTTTAATGGGCCATCAGTTCGCGCTGGGCACTCAGCCGTTCACCTGAGTGCCGGCAACTGAACCCTGAGTGCTGGCAACTGAACCCTGATATTTGACACTTAATACCTGAAAATGCAGAACTTTCGGAACTACTACCAGATTCTGGGAGTTCCCAGAGATACCTCCAGCGACGAGATTAAAAAAGTTTATCGCCGGCTGGCTCGGCAGTATCACCCAGATTTGAATCCGGGAAACAAAGAAGCAGAAGAAAAATTTAAGGAGATTAGCGAAGCTTACGACATTCTTTCCGATCCGAGCAAACGGGCGCAATACGACCAGTTCAGCCGGTTCTGGAAGCAGAAAGATTTCCAGAGTGGCAAAGCACCGCGAACGCCGGCAGCAAAAACCTGGAACGGTCGCACTAGCAACGGTCGGACTTCCACCGAAGACGTGGATTTCAGCCAGTTCGCTGACTTTAACACCTTTGTTGACCAGCTACTCAATCGCCGCAATGACAATGCGGTTTCCACTCCACCCCCCGGCCCACGTGTGCGGGTTGATGCGGCGGATTCTTTTAAACCGGGAACGACAAAAACCGCTTATACAGTCGGCGGTTCTCGCGCCACTCGCCGGGATGTGGAAGCGCGTCTCAGCTTGCCGCTAGAAAAAGCGTATGTGGGAGGAAATGAGCGGATACGCTTGGAAGACGGACGATCTTTAGAAGTTAATATGCCCGGTGGTATGGTGACCGGCCAGCGTATCCGTCTCAAAAACCAAGGTTTGGGCGGCGGAGATTTGTATTTGAAAATTACTGTTACTCCCCATGCTTTCTTTAAGTTAGAAGGGTCTGATATTCGCTGCCAGCTACCGCTAACGCCCAGTGAGGCCGTGCTGGGAGGGCCAATTGAAGTGCCGACCCTGGATGGTTTGGTGAAAATGAGAGTGCCGTCAGGGGTTCGATCCGGTCAACGCCTGCGTCTTGCCGGTAAAGGCTACCCCACCGGCACCGGCACGCGAGGCGATCAGCTTGTGGAAATCCAAATTATGGTTCCCACAGAAATCAGCGCCCAAGAACGGGAACTCTATGAAAAGCTGCGTCTAATAGAAACCTTTAATCCCCGGCTAGATTTACAGGAATAGCTTACCGGGGTGTAAAACGTAACGTGAGAGGAGTCAAGGGCGGGACATCACAACTCATACCATTTTGGTTAATGCCGGCAACCGTTCAAGTTCTAAAGAATTTGGCAATCCGGACATTTAGAATTTAAACCCCAAAATGGTATCTCTCGCTTCCCCATTCCTCCGCCTAAGTCGCTTTTATCAGGGAAAATTCTCTAAAAATTGTTACCCACTAAACGCCGTTGAAGCAATCGCAAACAATAACATTAGTTGTAGGTTGTGGGCTTTCTTCAGTCAACCTACGAATACTAAGAATTATTACGCGCTTTGATCGTTGAAGCAATCGCCAACAATAACATGAGCAGGGATGTGTTCTTCTTTTCCGGATAACTCCCTCTGAGACTTGCTTAACTTAACAAAATCCGTTTTTGCCAAACGCAATTTAGTAGCGTTTGATACGTCCTGATTTGCATTTTCGACAACCGTCTCTTGCTTCAGGGATTTTTACCTTCAATTAGCTCTTTTTAAGGAGTAATTAGCCGGTATAACACTGCCGCAAGTCAGGTTATTTTATTGGCACTCGACCACAGAATCAGATTTGTCTGTTTTACTTTTTTAAGTCCCAAGCCTAAAATAGCCGCTTCTTTTTAAATAAAAAAATGTCAAACTTATTAGTAATTTATAAAATCTATATAAATTTGTAAAAAATACTGAAAAACCCTGAAAATAGCTTTTAAAAAGAAAATAGCAGAGAAAATTGAAATTATTCAACTAATTTTTGAATTTACAACTTTCATTGTAATAGAGGGGAAAGTCGGGGATGGACAGCTCAATGGTCGATCTTCTATGGCTTATAGTCAGTAGCAGCCTGATTTTTTTAATGCAGGCTGGATTTTTATGCCTGGAATCTGGGCTGACGCGCAGCAAAAATAATATTAATGTTGCGATTAAAAATTTAACCGATTTCGGCGTCTGTGCTGTCCTGTTTTGGGCGTTCGGCTACGCCCTGATGTTTGGCCACTCTTGGGGTGGCTGGATAGGCACAACCGGCTTTATCCCAAATTTCGCAATCGATGAAAGTGCTGTCGGGATGAGAGAGACAGCCTTTTTTATCTTTCAATTAATGTTCTGCTCAACCGCAGTCACGCTGATTTCTGGGGCAGTCGCAGAACGAATGCGCTTTAGCAGCTATATCTTAATGGCGGCGCTGGTTTCAGGTTTTATCTATCCTGTATTTAGCCACTGGATCTGGAATGGTGCCGATGTGGGGACACCGGCAGGGTGGCTAGCCAATTTAGGCTTCGTCGATTTTGCCGGCTCAACCGTCGTTCACAGTGTTGGCGGCTGGATTTCCCTCGCTGCAATTCTAATTATTGGCCCTCGTATGGGCCGGTTTCCCAAAAATCGACCCCCCAGAAAAATTGCCGGTGCCAACGTTCCCCTCGCACTGCTGGGAACCCTGCTGCTGTGGTTTGGTTGGTTTGGCTTCAATGGCGGCAGCACCTTCGCCTTTAATGAACGCGTTCCCATCATCATCCTAAACACCGTGCTTGCCGGCGCTGCCGGTCAGATTGCAGCCCTTTTTGCCGGTTATTTCAAATACCAGCGTGCCGATGTTAACTCAGTCATGAACGGTTCTTTAGCCGGCTTAGTCGCCATCACCGCCAGCTGCGATGCCGTCAGCACCGGCTCAGCCCTGATTATCGGCGCAGTCGGCAGCATCGTCATGCTAGCAACCGAATCTTTACTCGAACGCCTCAAAATCGATGATGCAGTCGGCGTGATTCCCGTTCATTTAGGAGCCGGCATTTGGGGAACCCTAGCCGTTGCCTTATTTGGCAACACCCAGCTTTTGGGGACAGGATTGGATCGTTTCGGGCAAATTCAAATGCAACTTCTCGGTATTTTTGCGTGTTTTATCTGGGCATTTGGTCTGAGTTTTATGCTGCTGCGGCTGATTAATCGCTTCTTACCACTGCGCGTTACCCGCACTCAAGAACGCATTGGACTTAATATTTCCGAACATGGAGCTAAAACCGATTTGTTAGAACTTTATATGGTGATGGATCAGCAATCAAAAACAGGCAATCTGAGTGTGAGAGTGCCGGTGGAACCCTTCACAGAAGTTGGCCAGATAGCCTGCCGGTATAACCGCGTTATGGAAGCCCTAGAAGGCGAGATCGCCCGCACAGAAGCCATTGTTAAAAGCTCTATGGATGGAATTATCACCTTTTCCCAACAAGGGCGAATCCTCAGCTTAAACCCCGCTGCCGAGAATATATTTGGCTATAAAGAAGAGGAAATTAGAGAGCAATCTATCGCCCAACTGTTCGGAACACAGCTAGAAACAGCAGAAATTGAAAATAGCAAAATTTTTCCCTTTTCAATTTTTAACGCTCCCTTCTCAACTTTAGGCCGGCGGGCAGATAATTCAACTTTTCCAATGGAAGTTATTATCACCGAATCAATCGAGAAACAGCAAAAAACCTCCAAAAAAAGTCGCCAACCCGTTACCACAACCTTTTATATCGGCACATTTCGAGATATCACTGATCGCAAGCAAGCAGAAGATGAAATTCGTCTTTTGCAGACCATGATGCAAGCAATTAATGAAGCTCCAGATTTTCACTCAGCCTTAGGTGTGGCGCTGACAAAAGTCTGTGAAGCAACGGGTTGGAATTATGGAGAAGCTTGGGTTCCCGCCTCTGGGGGGACAGTGCTAGAATGCAGTCCGGCGTGGTATAGCAATAGCGAAAGATTACAAGAGTTTAGATCCCTGAGTGAAGGGCTAACGTTTCCTCCCGGCATTTGGTTGCCTGGGCGAATTTGGATGTCACAGCAGCCCGAATGGATTCCAAATGTTTCTACCCAAAAAGAAACCATATTTTTACGCGCTCCTTTAGCGCAAATTGTTGGGCTTAAATGCGCGCTTGGCGTTCCTATTATTGCTGATAACCAGGTTGTCGCCATTCTGATTTTCTTTATGTTTGCTTCTCGCCAAGAGAATAAACGATTAGTTGAATTGGTTTTAGCCGTGGCAACGCAGCTGGGAACAGTCATTCAACGTAAGCAAGCCGTGGAGGCACTCAAACAAGCTGAGGCGAAATATCGCAGCATTTTTGAAAATGCGGTTGATGGAATTTTTCAAACAACCCCAGAGGGGCGATACTTAAGTGCAAATCCTGCATTGGCAAGACTTTATGGTTATGCCACGCCGGCAGAATTGATGGATCAACTCACAGACATTGATCGGCAGTTATATGTACAGCCCAACCGCCGTGCAGAATTTATAGCACAAATGGCAGAAAATGAGGCTGTTTTTGGGTTTAAATCTGAGGTTTATCGCACAGACGGTAGCATCATTTGGATTTCTGAAAACGCCCGGGTGGTACGCGATAACACCGGCAATATCCTCTACTATGAAGGCATGGTAGAAGATATCACCGAGCGTAAACTAGCAGCAGAAGAGTTACGCAAGGCAAAGGAAGCCGCAGAAGCCGCAAACCGAGCCAAAAGTACGTTTCTGGCGAACATGAGTCATGAGTTGCGAACCCCGCTGAATGCGATCATTGGTTATAGCGAAATGCTGCAAGAAGAAGCCGAGGATTTTGGCTATACAGATATCGTTCCAGATTTAGAGAAAATTCGGGCTGCCGGCAAACATCAACTCAATTTAATTAACGATATTCTCGATATTTCTAAAATTGAAGCGGGTCGGATGGAGCTTTATTTAGAACCCTTTGATGTTGGGGGATTGATCATGGAAATTGCTGCCACAATTCAGCCCGTTATCGAGAAAAATAACAATAACTTAAACGTACAGTCCGACCGTAAAATTGGCATCATGCACGCCGATATGACCAAGGTGAGACAGGTACTTTTTAACCTCCTGAGCAACGCCGCCAAATTTACGGAAAACGGCACAATTTCCATTTCAGTAACCAGAGAATTGGCAACACCTAATTCCCAATCCTTGATCGTTTTTAGCGTCAGCGACACCGGCATCGGCATGAGTCCAGAACAAGTGGAAAAAGTGTTTCAACCCTTTACCCAAGCCGACGCCTCCACCACGCGCAAATACGGCGGCACCGGCTTAGGATTGGCAATTACGCGCCACTTTTGCCAGATGATGGGGGGCGAGATTAATGTAGAAAGCCAAGAGGGAGTGGGTTCGACTTTCACCGTACGCCTGCCGGCAAAGGTGACAGATGCCGGTGTCCAAAAAGTAATAGTTGAGAAGGAGGGAGAGGGGGAGAAGAAAGGGGGAGAAAAACTTTCTGTCAAGAGTGAACCCCCAACCCGCCCTCTAGTGCTAGTGATTGACGACGATCCAGCCGTGTGCGATTTAATTGAACGCCGGCTGTTAAAAGAAGGCTTTCGCATTGAGACAGCAGCCACCGGCGAGATCGGGTTGCAGCTGGCAAAAGAACTGCACCCAGCCGCGATCGTACTGGATGTGCTGATGCAGGGAATGAATGGCTGGGCGGTGTTGGCAACCCTCAAAGCTGATCCGGATCTGGCAGATGTGCCGGTGATTGTTGCCACAATTATGGATCATAAAAATCTTGGCTTTGCCTTGGGTGCCTCAGATTTTCTAACTAAACCGATTGATCGCAATCGCCTTCTTAGTTTATTACGCAAATACCGGCAAGATCGGGCCGGTCAAATTCTGATTGTTGAAGATGATTCTGTCACCCGCGAAATGCTGCGACGGACTTTACAAAGAGAGGGTTGGAATGTCACTGAAGCGGAAAATGGACGGGCAGCTTTAGATCGGGTTGCTGAAAATTGTCCAGACTTAATTTTGTTAGATTTAATGATGCCCCAGATGGATGGGTTTGAGGTGATTACTAAATTACGCAACAATCCCCAGACGCGAACCCTTCCGATTGTGGTTGTTACGGCAATGGATTTAACGCCGGCAGATTATCAATTTCTCAATGGTTGTGTTGAGCAGATTCTCCAAAAAGGAGCGCACACCTGTGAGGAACTGCTGCATCAAGTCCGTGATCTCCTCATGGCAAGCTTGCCCGATAAACTGTGAAAATTAAAACCAAGAAAAGGAAAAGAAACTTAAATTTTTTTACCTTTTCTGTTTTTGAATTAATTTCCTTCTACAGCTAAGTCGATAATTCTTTAATAGGAAGCGTTGCGCTTGCTAACAACCGAGCAATGCCGGTGTAGCAAAGCTTGTTGTTCACAGTAAGGACGAACGCGCTTAAGATTATTGCAAAGGCAGCCGGCGCTGATACTTGTGGAAAGTGCCAGCGGTTTGGGCTATTGGTAGGGAAAGTAAAGCCATGAAATTCCAGCTTCCGCATGACTTGGCAGGGGTGTCAGGAGCTTGTTTGATTCTAGCCGCCGTTTGGGCATTCTATCAGTTAGAACAACAGCGATTTTGTCAAGAAAATTATCAATTAAAACTCCAGTATCAGAAAAGCTCTCGCGCCCGACTAGAAAGTGCTTTAGACTCACCGCAATTTCTGACGCCTGGTTTGGCTGCTTGTATTTCCGCTTATGCGCTTCAGTGGGTAACACTGCCAAACTTGATCAGCTTAAGCTTATTGCCGGCTCAGTGGTGGCAAATTGGGGGTGGGTTGCTGCTAGTGTCCACCGGCGTTCTTGCCTATATCCTCGTGCGCCATCTGAAACGACTGACTGCACAAGCACTGTCGAACTCTGAAGAAAAGTTCTCCAAAGCCTTTCTTGCCAGTCCCGATGCCATCACAATTAGCACCCTGACAGAAGGGCGTTTTATTGAAGTCAATGACAGTTTCCTGCGAATCACCGGCTACAACCGGCAAGAGCTCATTGGCTACACTTCAGCAGAACGCAACATCTGGGTTCATCCACAGCAACGCGCCCAAATGCTGAAAAGTTTTCAACAACACGGCGCTGTTACTAACCAAGAAATCGAATTTCGGACAAAAGCCGGTGCGATTCACGTGGGACTGTTCTCCGCAGAAGTGATCAACTTAGGCGGAGAACAGTGCCTGCTGACAATTACCCGCGACATCACCGAACGCAAGCAAGCAGAACAAGCGTTGAGAATGTCCGAGACCAATTACCGGGCGATTTTTGACAGCGCCACAGACGCAATTGTGGTTCATGATTGGGAAACCGGCATGATCCTTGATGTAAACGAGAAAATGTGCGAGCTTTTCGGCTATAGCGCTGAAGAAGCCAGAACCTTAAATCTAGACGTTTTAAGTGGCGATCAACCCCCCTATACCAAAAAACGGGCACGGCAGTGGGTGATTAAAGCAGCAGCCGGTGAACCTCAGCTCTTTGAATGGCTGTGTCAAAACAAGGCGGGCCAACCGATCTGGGTAGAAATCAACCTCAAACGGGTTCCCCTGAGAGGGAAAGATCGGATGCTGGCAATCGTGCGCGACATTTCCGAACGCAAATGGACAGAACAGGCATTGCGAAATATCGCTGAAGGCGTTTCGGCAGCAACGGGAGAAGCATTTTTCCGCTCTTTAGTGCAATATCTAGCCAGAACCTTAGAGGTAGACTGGGCTTTTATCGGTGAGTTAGATAAACAAGGCACTAGCGTCGAAACGATCGCCGCCTGCGCTAACGGCGAGATTGCTGATAATTTCAAGTACAGTTTGGCCGGTACCCCTTGCGAAAACATCGTGGGAAAACAGCTGTGCTGCTATCCCCAAAGCGTTCACCAGCAATTTCCTTGCGATCAATTACTCGTTGAAATGGGAGTTGAGGGGTATATGGGAGCGCCTCTGTTTGATAGTGCCGGCTCTCCCCTAGGCATTTTAGTCGTACTCAGCGCCAAACCCCTATCAAACACCCAACTCGCTGCCTCTATGCTGCGAATTTTTGCGATGCGTGCTGCCTCCGAATTGGAACGCAAGCAAGCCGAGGAACACCTGCAGCGGGCTAAAGAAGTTGCGGAAGCTGCCAATACTGCCAAGAGCAAGTTTCTTGCCAATATCAGCCACGAGTTGCGAACACCGCTCAATGCCATCATCGGCTATAGCGAGATGCTTCAAGAAGACGCTGAGGATTTGGGAACTGAAGAGTTTGTTCCGGACTTGCAGAAAATTCATGCTGCCGGCAAACATCTGCTTGCCTTAATTAACGACATCCTTGATATCTCGAAAATTGAGGCCGGCAGAATGGAACTTTGCCTAGAAACGTTTAATATTGAAGCTTTAATTGATGAGGTTGTCAGCACTGCCGGCCCGCTGATTGAGAAAAACAGTAACACGGTAGAAATTTTGGGGTTACATACTCAAGGTGAGGGATCACCCCAAACAGCCACCATGCACGCCGATCTCACGAAAGTGCGGCAAATACTCTTAAACTTGCTAAGCAATGCCGCCAAATTCACCGAAAGTGGCCAAATTACCCTGACAGTGACTCGTGAAGGGAAACAGGGATCGCGGGAATCGGACGTTGTGAACCCTGAATCTTTGATTGTTTTTAGCGTCCGAGACACCGGCATCGGCATGAGTTCAGAGCAGTTGGAAAAAGTCTTTCAACCCTTTACCCAAGCCGATGCCTCCACCACGCGCAAATACGGCGGCACCGGCTTGGGATTGGCAATTACCCGCCACTTTTGCCAGATGATGGGGGGCGAGATTAATGTAGAAAGCCAAGTGGGAGTTGGTTCGACTTTCACCGTGCGCCTGCCGGCACAAGTGGTCGATCTCGCGGCTGCGTCTGTCCCTGTTGAGCGTTTGAGAGGAGGAGAGGGGGAGACGGGGAAACGGGTAGAAACGCTTTCTGTCAGCAGTGAACCCTCATCACTTCCCTTGGTACTGGTGATTGATGATGATCCAGCCGTGCGTGATTTACTAGAGCGTCATTTAGTTAAACAAGGGTTTGGCATTGCCAGTGCCGGCAGCGGCAAGGACGGGTTACAGTTAGCCAAAGCACTGCGTCCTGCCGCCATCACCCTCGATGTTATGATGCCCGATATGGATGGGTGGGCGGTGTTGGCAGCGCTCAAATCCGATCCCGAACTTGCGGATATTCCCGTGATTGTGCTGACAATTGCGGACAACCAAAAGATTGGTTTCGCTTTAGGGGCGTCAGATTATTTAACCAAGCCGGTTGAATATAAGCGCCTAGTTGAGTTGTTAAAGCGATATGGACGTTTGCACAATAGTGCCGGCAGTGCCGGTCAAATTTTGATGATCACTGGCGACACCATGCAAAGGCAAATGCTACGGAACCTATTAGAAAAAGAAGGTTGGAGTGTCACTGAAGCCGAAAGTGGAAGTGACGCAGTCGGCTTGCTTGCTCAAAGCCAGCCAAACTTAATTTTATTAGACCTGATGCTGCCGAAAATGGACGGATTTGAGTTCATCACAGAACTACGCCGCACTCTAGCCGGGCGATCCGTGCCGGTTGTGGTGCTGACGGCGATGGAACTCACGCCGGTAGAACGGCAGTACCTCACCGAAAACGTTGAGCTAATTCTTCAAAAAGGAGCTTGCAGTTACGAAGATTTGTTGGGCGAAGTTCGCGATTTATTAACCACCAGCATTGATCGCAGAGGGCAGTAGTTATTAACCAGAAGAATTGACAATTAAGAATTAAGAATTGCGAAAGCCATTGTTCATACTTCTGGCTGATCCTGGAACTGCTACTAGGTAAACGAAAGATGACTAAAATTTTGCTGGTTGAAGATAACGAGATGAATCGCGATATGCTTTCACGGCGTCTGATTCGTAAAGGGTACGAAGTTGTGATCGCAACAGATGGTGCTCAAGGTGTGGAAATGGCCAAATCTGAAGCTCCCGACTTGATTTTGATGGATATGGGGTTGCCGGTGTTGGACGGTTGGCAGGCAACCCAGCAAATTAAAGCAATCCCGACAACCAGCGCGATTCCAGTGATTGCCTTAACAGCTCACGCAATAGCCGGTGATCGGGAAAAGTGTTTGGATGCCGGATGCGACGATTATGACACCAAACCCGTGGAATTTGTCCGGCTTCTGGGCAAAATAGAGGCACTTCTGGACAAAGCAGCCAAAGCATGACACAACAGAAAGAAGTAAAAAGTGAAAATCTAGGTCGCTCTCAATCTGCCGGCCTTTGGGAACGCGTTCATGCCTCCAGGCAAGCGAGACGTGCAAAAAACAAGTGGGGGGATCTCAACGGCTGTTCTCTTCTTTTTTCTATCTCATGGAGTCGATTACCAAAACAATGGAGGACAACAAACTCAAGATTTTGCAAATGCTAAAGGTTTTACATTCACGCCAGCGAGTGACACAATAAGTTAGACCGATTCACGCTCGTACTTACATGGAAAACAGAGAGCTGCCGGTGTGGTAATTTTGCCAAATTTAACTCTTTATAAATGCTCAATTTCTCTTATCTTATTTAAAAGTATGCAACTTTTGTAAAAAGCTGGGTTGGATTGATGGAATATTAATTAGCTTAAACTTATTTATTGTTTTAGATTTTGATTTGCAGGGAGTTGCCATGAAAAATTTATTTAATAATCGGCTTTATTTCCAGATTTTTAATTATTTAAAAAAAGGAGAAATTGATAAAATAGTAAGAAATAAAACGCCTTAGTAACAACTGGATATTTTAATTTTCAAATTTCTTTTGTCTTGACAGCGTTGACTCGATTAAATGGGTTAAAGGAAATGCTTGCGATGTCAAGCGATTCTCACTCACCCTCCCCAAAATCGAAGTTTGAGCAATCCCCCGATAGGAAAAGCATTTGTAATCTCACAAATTCTTAAGTAAGCTGCCGGCAACACTCACTGCTCTGCCAGCGAAGGAGGCCAAACCACAAAAGGCAAACATTACGGACAGAACACTTATGCCACGCATCCAGCTAGTTCAAGATATAAATAGAAATCCGATTTCTCTGCAAGCGCGAGGAAAACCCGATCCTGGATACCCAGCGATCAACGCCACCCAAGGCATTCCCGCGCCGCTGAAGATTCAGGCGCTCAAAAACAAAGAGGCCATGCCATGACCCTCGACCAAGCTGCCGTGCTGGTAGTTGATGATATTGAAGCGAACCGCGATTTGCTCGGACGCCGGTTAAAACGGCACGGTTATACCGTAACCGTTGCCGAAGATGGCTCTCAAGCGCTAGAGCTGATGCAAGCGCAGCCGTTCGACTTGGTACTCCTCGACATCATGATGCCAAAAATGAATGGCTATCAGGTGCTTGAGCAGCTCAAAGCAGACTCATCCCTGCGGCATATTCCAGTGATTATGATCTCGGCAGTAGACGACCTAGATAGTGTCGTCAAGTGCATTGAGTTGGGGGCAGAAGACTACTTAACCAAGCCTTTCAACCCCGTATTGCTCAAAGCCCGCATTAGTGCCTGTCTGGAAAAGAAACGCTTGCGCGATCAAGAACAAGCTTTTTTAAAACAATTGCAAGCTGAACAGGAAAAATCTGAACGTCTGCTGCTCAATATCTTGCCCAAAGCCATTGCTGAGAAGCTGAAACAGGGCTGGAATACAATTGCCGACAGTTTCGCAGAAGTCACTGTTTTGTTTGCCGACATCGTTGACTTTACAAAGCTTTCAGCTCAAGTATCTCCCACAGACCTCGTTAATTTGCTCAACGATATTTTTTCAACATTTGACCGGCTGGCTGAACAACACGGCTTAGAGAAGATCAAAACGATTGGCGACGCTTATATGGTAGTCGGTGGGCTGCCGGTGCCAACACCCGATCACGCCATCGCGATTGCTGAGATGGCGCTGGATATGCAGCAGGCTATCGCTCAATTTAACACCCAGCGCGAACAACCGTTTAGTATTCGCATTGGAATTAACACAGGACCCGTTGTTGCCGGCGTGATTGGCACCCACAAATTTACTTACGATTTATGGGGTGACACCGTTAATATTGCCAGCCGCATGGAATCACAGGGAATTATCGGCAAAATTCAGGTGACCACTGCCACTTATGAGCGACTCCGCGAGCGTTATAAATTTGAGGATCGCGGTTTAATTGATGTCAAAGGTAAAGGAGAGATGAGGACGTATTTGCTCCTCGACAGACAATCGTAGAAGCTAGAGACTAGGAACTGGAGACTAGAGACTAGAGATTAGACACAGGGTGCAGCCAACTGGGGATTTGGGGAAAATTTTAATGATTAACCCTCAGCTACGCTTTTAAGCGTCTCTTAGCTACGAATGGCATAGCCAAATAGTGATACTGACAACCTTCTTTGAAACAGCACTCGAATGATTCATCATCTCCTGAAGCGTCAACTGAAAAAACTCGGCATCCTAGAGGCGTCCCCACCTCAAGATGCCGAAGCATGGCAACAATTTTTAACGTCGGTGAGTCGCACTTACACCCAAGCTGACCAACAGCGCTGTATGCTGGCCCACTCGCTAGCCAGTACGTGCGGCCAGATGCAACAACTTTACACAAATTTACAGCAATCCCATGATGCGAGGATCTCGGCAGAGCGAAACCAGCTGAGGGCGGTGATCAGTTCCTTGGAGGCCGGTTTGTGCCTGCTTGATCCTGCCGGCTGCTTGCAGTCAATTAATCCAGAAGGCGAACGTCTTCTAGGGTGGCTAGAATCTGAACTAATCGGTAAACAGTTTTTAGAATTGGTAGAAACGCCATCGCCTTTGTCTTTACAAGACGCGCCAGAGTGCGCCCCAGGAATATTAGCTTCAGGGTCAATCTCTGGTAACCGGGAAGGATGTTTTCGGCGTCGGGATGGCACAATGTTGCCGGTGTCTTATGTATTGAATCCAATCGTTGAAAATAACGTGCCGGTGGGTGCAGTTCTCGTATTTTTTGACATTACAGAGCGCAAACGAGCAGAAATCTCACTGACACGAAGCGAAGCCAACAATCGCGCTCTCATTAACGCAATTCCAGATTTAATGTTTCGCCTTAGCAAAGAAGGCACTTTTCTAGACTTTAAAGCTGCGAAAGGAACTAATTTTTCCCTATTGATAGAACGAGAATTCTTAGGAAAAAATGTGCGGGGAGTTTTGCCGCCGGCAGTCGCTCAAGCGTGTGTCTACTATGCCGAGCAAGCCTTGGCAACGGGTGAGGTACAAATCTTTGAATATCAGTTGCTACTCAATGGTCACCGCTGCGATTATGAGGCTCGGATTGTGGTCAGTGGAGAAGCAGAAGTTCTGGCGATTGTGCGTGATATGAGTGAGCGTAAACTAGCTGAGGAAGCACTGCTGCAAAGTGAGGAAAAGTACCGCTCTGTAGTTGATAACATCAAGGAGGTAATTTTTCAAACTGACGCGCTGGGTTTTTTCACCTTTCTCAACCCGGCGTGGACAGAAATCACCGGCTACACACGCCAAGAAAGTATTGGCACTCATTTCTTTAATTACGTTCACCCACACGATCATCAACAACGGCAAGAATATTTCCAGAAGCCGATTGAACTTCAAGACGACTCCTGCCGCGATCAAATGCGCTATTTAACAAAAGACGGCGGGGTTCGTTGGATTGAGGTCAATACCCAATTTATTCGAGATCAGGAAAACCGGCTGACTGGCACCTTCGGAACGCTCAATGACATTACAGATCGCAAGCAGGCAGAAGAGTCTTTGCAGTATCGCATTGAGTTTGAACAATTGCTCACCACGCTATCAACGAATTTTATTAATTTAGCCCCAGATGAAATGGACACCGGCATCAATCACGCCCTCGAAGTGATTGCCACCTTTGCCGGTGTGGATCGCTGTTATATTTTTCAATTCAACGATGACAAAATTTATCTTGACAATACTCACGAGTGGTGCGCCACCGGCATCCAATCGCAAATATCTGCTTTGCAAGAAGTGCCGATAACCGCGTTGCCGTGGTTGATGACAAAACTCCGCCAATTTGAGAACATTTATATTCCAAGAGTGGCCGATTTGCCGGCTGAAGCGACTGCTGAAAAAGAACATTTGAGCGCGCAAAGCATCCAATCGCTGGTTGTGGTGCCAATGGTTTGTGGTCGATCTTTAATGGGATTTGTCGGCTTTGATTCGGTGGCGTCGGAAAAAACTTGGCCGCAAGAAAGCATTGCGCTGCTTAAAATGGTTGCGGAAATGCTCGCCAACGCCCTACAGCGCCAGTGTACTGAAGCGCAATTACAACAGGCTAAAGAAGTTGCCGTTCGTGAAGCGGCGCGAAGTGCAGCCGCAAATCAAGCGAAAAGCGTGTTTCTGGCTAATATTAGTCATGAACTCCGCACGCCGCTGAATGCGATTATCGGCTATAGCGAGATGCTGCAAGAAGAAGCCGACGATTTAGGCTATGGGGAGATTAACCCGGATTTGGAAAAAATTCGAGGTGCCGGCAACCATTTGCTCGCTTTAATTAACGATATTCTGGATATTTCTAAGATAGAAGCCGGTCGGATGAATCTTTATGTGGAAACCATCGATCTTCCTACCCTGGTTGAAAATTTGGTGAACACAATTCAGCCGCTTGTCGAGAAAAATAATAACACCCTAGAAATTTCCTGTGATGCCGGCTTAATGATGCACGCCGATCTCACCAAAGTGCGCCAGATCCTTTTAAACCTGCTCAGCAATGCTGCTAAATTTACCGAAAATGGCACAATTACTTTAACAGTTAGCAGCAACCAAAAGCCAGAGCGTCAGGGGAATTCTACCATTGCTTCCCTCACTCCCTCAACGGCTCTCCCACTGAGCAGCCGGCACAAAGCATTTGTGACTTTTACCGTCACCGACACCGGCATCGGCATCCCCCCAGAGCAGTTACAGACTATCTTTGAGGCGTTCACCCAAGCAGATCCATCCACCACACGCAAGTATGGCGGCACCGGCTTGGGGTTGGCTATCAGCCAGCGCTTCTGCCACATGATGGGCGGCGAAATTACTGTTAGCAGTGAGGTGGATGTTGGCTCAACTTTTACAGTTTACCTGCCGGCTGAAGTGAGCGAGCGGAAAACTGTCACCGAGTGAGTGAAGCGATGAATTAAAAATCGAAAAGTTTCATAAAATTTTCAACCATATTGGCATAAAATGCTCTCTCTAGTTGGTTAATAAAATAAATTTATGATGAACGCTGGCGCGAGATAAGACCGGCCGCCTGAGAAAAAAAAGAAGGTCACTGCCAAGTTTGGGGCAAGCTTTAGAGCGGGCAAGTCCATCAGATTCTTCCCAGAAGTGCCGGCAGGAAAGATGGAACTGAAAATTTATCAAAAAGCCAAAGAATGGTGAAGATATCTCAAAAAATTGGACGGTAACATTGTCCTTAAAATGCCCAACAAATCCAAATTTCCTCATGCCGGCCCATCAGAACCCGGATTGACAACTGGAAAATTTTTGGCAACAAGTGTGCTTGCCATTTCAAACTTGTAAAGAAGTACAAACGCAATAATCTTACCTTACAAAACTTAATGAAACTCCTGATCAGTAATGACGACGGCATCTTTGCTCCTGGCATCCGCACTCTTGCCGACACTCTTGCCGCAGCCGGCCATGAAGTGACTGTAGTTTGCCCAGATCGAGAGCGTTCAGCCACCGGCCACGGCCTTACTTTACATCAACCGATCCGTGCTGAAGTGGTAGAGTCGGTTTTTCACCCCACGATCAAAGCTTGGTCCTGTTCTGGAACGCCTGCCGACTGCGTCAAATTAGCTTTGTGGGCATTACTCGAAAGCCCTCCTGATTTGGTGCTCTCTGGCATCAACCAGGGTCAAAACTTGGGAAGTGATATTCTGTACTCTGGCACCGTTTCAGCGGCAATGGAAGGGCTTTTAGAAGGCATTCCCAGCATTGCTTTCAGTCTGGTGAGCTACACCACCCACAGCTTTGAACCGGCAGCAAACTTCGCCGCTGCCTTAGTGGCTCAACTTGCCGAACATCCCCTGCCGTCAGTGATGCTGCTCAATGTCAACATCCCCCCTGTCGGGCAAGAAGAAATTGCCGGTGTTGCCCTCACCCGTTTAGGAGTGCGCCGATATATGGATATTTTCCAGAAGCGAGTCGATCCGCGCGGAAAAACTTACTACTGGCTTGCCGGTGAAGTGGTTGAAGAAATTGAAGCAACCGCCAATCCCGATCTGCCCGAACAGTTACCGACCGACGTGCGGAAAATTCGCGACAACTACATCACAATTACCCCACTGCATTACAATCTCACAGACTTTACAGGACTTCAAACTTTGCAATCATGGAAATTTCCTTGGACAATTCCCCAAACAAAAACTCATGAGTGAACAACCACTGTACGAAGAGTGAAACAACCAGAGTAGACTA
This sequence comes from Microcoleus sp. FACHB-68, assembly GCF_014695715.1. NCBI lineage: Bacteria > Bacillati > Cyanobacteriota > Cyanophyceae > Oscillatoriales > Microcoleaceae > Microcoleus > Microcoleus sp. FACHB-68. The sequence goes on along the minus strand of NZ_JACJOT010000018.1, from coordinate 353,448 downwards.
GAAATTAGGTAGGGCAACCTTCACGGGTCAACAGCCCGCTTCTGCCCTCGCTTGTGTTGGTTTAGCCAACTGTAGACATCGACAGAGCTTGCCTGCCGGCAAAGGAACCCCAAACGGACGCATCGGTTTAATTCTGCCGCGTTCTGCTCAGCCTCCAGAAAGAAATCCCAAATGTCCCCTTAACGCTGACATTTGGGCGCTCCTTCACAACGCACAGGTGAGTGCAGATGCTTGTCATCTCAAAGCCGGTTGGCTTATAGAAACTCACCCCCGTTTCAACTCCGTGCTTGGCCGATCACTGAGATCCACTGTCGGCTTTCAGCAAGCGCTAAAAATCAAATCATGTTTTGGGAAAGCGGGAAATACGAATGAACGCTCACACCTTTGATAGTCACTCTGTCACTTGCCCAATTTGCAATCGCACTGGCACCATTCAGTCTGGGTTAATGTTCGGAGGTTTGTATACCTGTCCTTACTGTCAGGAACGTTTAGTGATTAGTTGGAGCGGCCATTACGTCCGAGACCCTTTCACGTTACAACAGCTTGCGGTTGGCCGGATGCTGCGCCGGCAAAGCCGGCCTCTGGCACGGGTTATGCGCGATGTTGGACTCGCAAAACGTCCTTCTCTTGTGGGTGTTTTGGCCAGTGCGGTTGTGCTTGGGATTACTGTGGCGGCAATAGAAGGCTGGATTCCTGAGCGCAATCCTTTTCATGGACTGTTAAACCAGGTAACAGAGGTTGTCGAGTCTACGCTTCAGTAAGGAGAAAACAGGATTTTTGCTTTTTAGGATGGATCTTTTTATTTCTGGACTGTGAAGTTCAGCGGCACTCGACTGGCAAGAAAACAAGGAAATTTTTCACCATTCTAAGTTCTATAAACCAGAATCCAGACAAAATCGAGTGACCAGGCTGCCGGTGTTTCTATGATGTTGAACTAAGGTTTTCTCACGGTTGATATGCGAGTTGTTGTCCAGCGCGTTAAATCATCTCAAGTGACGGTTGCCGGTTGTGTGATTGGTCAAATTGGCCAGGGACTGAACTTGCTCGTTGGGATTGCCGGCACGGATACTGAAGCAGAACTTGACTGGATGGTTCGCAAATGCTTGGATCTGCGGCTGTTTCCGGATGTCGGGGATGAGGGTGCCGGTCGTTGGGAGAAATCAGTTCTAGACATTGGAGGTGAACTCCTTGTCGTCAGCCAGTTCACCCTCTACGGAGACTGCCGCAAAGGCCGCAGGCCCTCCTTTGACCGTTCAGCCTCCCCTGACAAAGCCCGGAACCTTTATGAACAGTTTGTCGGCAAGTTGCGGCAGAGTGGGTTGCGTGTGGAAACCGGCGAGTTTGGTGCCATGATGCAGGTCTTCATCGAGAATGATGGCCCTGTTACCTTGTTGCTAGAACGAGAAGCCGGTTGAACAGAGGAGTTAGGAGTTATAGACTTTTGGCAAAACGCCCGTATAGAGAGGGGGAGACAACACTTTCTGGTGGTTTGGGGCCACAAGATTGAACGCTAAAATAAGCTTTTCTAATATTTATAATTCAAAGGAAGGTATTTAAACTTATCGAAAGTTTGATAATGTAAAAAAGTATATCAAAAACAACCTATAGGGAATGTTTTATGAAAGGAAGCACATCTGCTGACTCAAATTTCCCTTTATTTAGTGACGGCTCGGACGCCTTGCCATTTGCTTCGGGAATGACAGTCTTCTGTGACTTTGACGGCCCGATCATTGATGTTTCTGAGCGATACTACAGCACCTATCAGCTAGGATTAGCTGACACTGAAGCTTCGTACAAAGATCAAGGCATCTGTTTGCACCTCCAGACACTGACACAAGAGCAGTTCTGGCAAATGAAGCAAGCTCGCCTCCCTGATATTGAAATTGCCATGCGTTCGGGTTTGCAGGGAGAGCAAGTCGATGCATTTGTGCGGCGGGTAAGCCAGATCGTGAATGAGCCAAATTTATTACACAAAGATCGCTTACAGCCTGGGGTGCAGTGGGCGCTGGCTTTGCTGCATTCGCAAGGAGTGCGGCTGGTGTTAGTGACGTTACGCCGGCAAACTCAAGCCACCCAAATTTTAGAGAATTACGGGTTAGCGAACTTATTTAGTTGTATTCAGGGAACTGGGGACGACCAGTCAGCTTATCACAACTACTCAGAGGTGAAAAAACAGCTATTAGCTGAAGTCATGGCTCAGCAAAATGTGTTGCCGGCTTCAGCTTGGATGATCGGTGATACAGAAGCAGATATTCTCGCTGGACAAGCTTTAGAAATTCCAACAATTGCCCTTACTTGCGGGCTGCGGAGCCGTTTTTACTTGCAGCAATTCCAGCCAACCCGGATTACTTCAGATTTGCTCTCTGCAGCTCATTACCTGTTGGGTTGCACACAACCCATTGCGGTTCAGACGACTTGAGATCGAGTTAATCTTGTTCCCAGAAGCCGGGGCTAACCTTTAACCCTAGTTCAGCAAAGCAATTAAGACGTTTCAATTGACCTAATGCGCTCCCACCAACGATTCAGCGGAAAATAAACAACAGGTGCCCACAAACTGCTGAGAATGGCAGAGGAAAGCACGACGAGCTGGTGGGAGTTCCAAATTTCATGCAGAGTGCGTTCGCTAGACAAACTGTACTGAATAGCCGTAACTGTCTCCGCTAGGATAGCCATGCCAAAAACAATTAAGGCGACAGAAATAAAATCTTCCTGAACGTACCGTTGTTTTTGTAAACGAGCGGTCAAAAATCCGACCACAGCAAGGCTAAGAGCGTGGGTGGGATGGGGGGCTGTCATGCCGTCCTGAAGCAGCCCTAAAGCGAACCCAGCGGCGGCTCCAAGAAAGGCTGTACGTTTAACACTCCAAGCAACCACCCAAATTAACAACCAGTTAGGGCCAATACCGAGCAGAGCCATTCCTGGGATACGGGTGGGCAGGAACAGTAAGCACACAAGTACAGAGCCAACCGTTACCAACCCATTAAGCAATCGGCGAGTTTGGGGATGCCAATGAGACACCCTGCTGCGACGAGAGCTAGTTCTCATTGCTGGTTTGAGTATCATCTTCGGGCTGCTGTTGAGGTTGAGGAGGATCTGTGGGAGCCGGTGGCTTGGTTGGGGTAACAACCACCCACTCTAAGGCATTCATGGGCGCAGAAAGCTCGATAATGGCTTCAGGAGCGGGGCTTTTGCTCAGATTCACTGACTCGACGCGTCCCACGGGAATGCCGGCGGGAAACAGCTCACTCACGGGTGAAGTGGCAACAACATCCCCTTTGCGAACTTCTGGCACTTTATCAAAAAATTCCATCACTGCTCGTTTAGCGCCCTGTCCCCGCATAAAACCCATTTGGCGGCTGCGACTGAGGGTGACTCCCACGCGACTGCTGGGATCGCTGATGAGCAGAACGCGGCTAGTATGGGGGGTAACGCTAATGATCCGGCCTACTAAACCACCAGGGCCGGTGACAATATGGCCTTCTTTGATATTATCGTTACTGCCGCGACCCAAGGTTACTTGCTGCCACCAGTGATCGGGACTTCGCCCTATAATGGGTGCGACAATGCCTTTGTCTTTATTGGCAGAAACATACCCGATTAACTCTTGTAACTTTTGGTTTTGCTTTTCTAGTTCTACTAACCGTTCGTCCCGCGCTACCATCCGGGCTTTTTCGAGTTGCTCTTCTTTTGTGGGACTTGACTGAAAAGGACGGGTTACCCCTTGGAAAACTTCAAAAATGATTGAGGCTTGGGTATAGCGCACCGCCCAAGCCGCACTGATGGCTAGAACCACCAGTGCAACTTGCAATCCATGCCGATCCCACCAGCGACGCAATGTGTACATTTAGCTTAAGTGTCAGTTGTCAGTTGCCAGTTGTCAGTTGTTAATAGTTGATTGTTCAGTGTTAATTGCGGTGAACCCTCAACCATGACAAATGACTTCTACATATTACGAGAACGACCGCTAAACACGCGCTCAAGCTGTTTGAAATTCTCTAGAACCCGCCCTGTTCCCAGAACAACACAGCTTAAGGGGTCCGCTGCAACGTGCGTCACAATGCCGGTTTCATGACTGATTAAGGTATCCAGCCCCTTTAATAAAGCACCGCCTCCTGCTAGCATGATCCCGCGATCAATGATGTCGGCTGCAAGTTCTGGGGGGGTTCGCTCTAGGGTTCGTTTGACTGCTTCTACGATGACTGCTAGGGGTTCTGCCATGCTATCGCGGATCTCTGGCCCTTTAATTGTGACCGTTCGAGGCAAGCCTGAGAGCAGATGCAAGCCGCGCACATCCATACTCGCATCATCATCTTCGTGAGTTGGGTAAGCTGAACCAATCTGAATTTTGATTTCTTCAGCGGTTCGCTCCCCAATAACTAGGTTATGAACTTTTTTCATATAGTGTACGATCGAGTCGCTCAGCTCGTCTCCGGCAACGCGCACCGATTCACTTAGAACTGTGCCCTGCAAACTCAAAACGGCAACTTCTGTAGTACCACCACCAATATCAATAATCATGTTGCCGGTTGGTTCGGCTACGGGTAAACCGGCCCCAATTGCGGCGGCCACCGGCTCGTCTATTAGATAAACATCTCTAGCGCCGGCCTGGGAGGCGGCTTCCATAACAGCTCTTCTTTCGACCCCTGTAACTCCGCTAGGGATACCGATCACAATCCGGGGAGAGACGAGGGTTCTGCCTTCATGCACCCGTCGGATGAAGTGTTTGAGCATCAGTTCTGCGGTATCAAAGTCAGCGATTACACCATCACGCAGGGGACGCAGGGCAACCACGTTTCCTGGGGTACGACCCAGCATCTTTTTTGCGTCTTCTCCGACTGCCAGTGGCACTTTTAGGTTTTGGTCAATGGCAACTACAGAGGGTTCTTGGAGAACAATACCTTTACCGGATACATAAACTAAGGTGTTGGCGGTACCAAGGTCGATACCCATATCCCTAGATAAGGAAAAGCGATTATTGAAACGACTAAACAGACCCACAAGTTTCTACGCCCCCAAAATTAAATGCTTCTGTGTGCGACTAGAGTGTAGCCGTGCTGGATTTTATTACGTTTTTTATCCTGAGTCTAGTCAAATGGACAAATTCTTCGACTCAAATGACCCAGAAGCTATAAGGTATAATCCTGCGTGTTACGTAGGTCATCCGGGTAAAGTTCAAAGTCGCTTTTAGGTAGCTGCTGTTATCTTAGCTGTCTGGTGCTGAAATTGTGACGGTATTTTAAAGTCAACTTGGGCGGTGGGTTTCTGGGAGAAACTCACCAGGGCGATGCCGGCAAGCTGTTAGATTTACCTTGGTGCAGTTTCCGTGCAAAACTACCTGTGCCTCTCCTCAGCTACGATCAGTGCATTAGCATTTCATTACTTAGACGATTATGAGTCTCAATGTTGTAACCTTGGTTGGCCGGGTGGGCGGCGACCCTGATGTTAAGTATTTCGAGTCCGGTAGCGTTAAGTGTAGATTGACACTAGCTGTGAGACGTGCGAGTTCTAAGACTGATGAACCTGACTGGTTCACCCTTGAGCTGTGGGGCAAAACGGCAGAGGTGGCTGCCAACTACGTCCGCAAGGGCAGTTTGATTGGGGTCACTGGTTCTTTGAAGTTCGATTCTTGGAGTGATAGAAATAGCGGGGCAAATCGATCTTCACCCGTGATTAAGGTGGAGCGAATGGATCTGCTGGGTTCCAAAAACGATAATAGCGCGGGTATGGCGAACTCTGGCGCGGGGGGTAGCTATGGCGATGGGGAGTTCTAAAGGGTTCGCTTTTAAGTAAAGTGCCGGTGTCTTGCTTGACAACCGGCGGCTGCTTTAGTAGCGAATTTGCAAGGTAACAGATGCCTCGACTTGCTGTTCACCTCCAATCACCGGCGTTGAGGCTGCTTTATCAGCTCGTTCTGCCATAACGGCATAATTGATGATCGGGATTTGAGGAGGGGCTGCATCATTGATTCTGATGCCGATCACTTCTCGTCTGGTGAAGTTTAGTGCGCTCAAAACGGCGTCTGCTTGCTGGTTGGCTTCTTCAACGGCTTCTCGCAGGGCTTGTTTTTGAGCCACTGCGATGGCACTGTCGGCGGCGACAAAACTGATTCCGTCAATGCGTGTGGCACCGGCTTTGACGGCTTCATCCAGCAAGGAACCGGCTGAGGGAGTATCTAGGCGAAAGCTGACGGTATTGGTGCCGGCATATCCAGTGAGTCGCTGCACATTGCCTTCGTAGCTGTAGACAGGGTTGAGAGTGATGCCGGTGGTTTCCAATTTCTCGACGTTGCGAGATTTTAACAGCTCTACCACAGCAGACGACCGCCGCGCCACTTCTTCCTGTACCTCGGCTGCGGTTTTCCCTTGAACTTCCACACCCAACTGCACTTTAGTCAGGGTTGTGGGAATCGATTCTACGCCTCTTCCCGTGACGGTGAGGGTTCTCGGTGGCTGCTCTTGAGCCATTGCCGGTGCGGCTAACGTTAAACTGATTAAACTCATCGCTAATGGTAAAACTCGCAATAAATTTCTAGCATCGATCCTAAAATCAGGGACGAAACGTTGCATAAACTTAATTCTCCTCACTAAAAACGATCCTAAGTTGTTCTGGCCGGCTCAAATCTATATTTCTACTTTGCCAATGCTTTATCCAGAAAGTTTCACTGGTTACATTTTTGGAAACCTCTTCAGTTTTAGGGATGAGAGTTTAGATTGGGGTTTGCCGGCAAGGGCTGTCATCTCATAAACTTTCACCAGCAGGGAAATGTACTAAAAAATTCTTGCCCCTGAATTGGATAAAATCTTAAGGAGCGTGGCTCGTGGCGTATTGGCTGTTAAAAAGTGAGCCTGAAGATTACTCATACAGCGATTTAGAGCGAGATGGAAAGGGCATTTGGGATGGGGTGAAAAATGCTCTCGCTCTTAAGTATATGCGGACAATGAGCAGCGGCGATTTGGCGCTGTTTTACCACACCGGCAAGGAACGGCAGGTTGTGGGAATTGCTGAAGTTAGCAGCCTGCCTTATCCTGATCCGGCATTGAATGATCCTCAGCGGGTAGTGGTGGAGGTACGCCCTGTGCGGCGGGTGCCACAACCTGTGACTCTGGCACAAATAAAGATAGATAGTCATTTTGAAGGGTTTGATTTGCTGCGGATTTCACGGCTTTCGGTGATGCCGGTTAAGGATGAGTATTGGCAGCGAATTTTATATCTTGCCGGTGAATAAAGACTTTTTTAGTCTTTCTTGTAAATCGGTTAAATTGTTATGCGGTTGCGGACAAATTGCAAGTAGCAGCCGGCACCGGGTAAGCAATGGGATCGCTGCATTTATTCTCGTTACTGTTGTGCTGTTCAGGAACACCCGCAAGCGCTGCCGGCTGATGCTAAACCAGAACAGGAATTGCAGCTTGCGTTAAATTTTTGAAGCTAGAACTTTTTTATCATTTTTCAAAAACTGGTCATAGAAAATAGCTTAAAATTAACCAATCAATGATAAATAAAAAAATATTCAATATGAAAAAACGTTGGAAAATTGGTTTAAATTAGTGTTTATTGGAAAACCGATAATCTTGGCATTTACTCTACTTTTTGTGCTTGATTTTGCATCAGGCGTTGAACACTCACTAAGGCAGGATTTAATTCATAACTCCGTCTTTCTGGATGATTAAGATATGCCTGCTGTTCCTCCTCAATCATTTGCACATCTTGACGCACTAATCCATCGAGTAATTTTTGGGCTGAACCGAAAAGACTATCTTTCACAAGCCGGCGAAACGCTACCGGCAGCTTGTGCAATCGCCAAAAGGCATTTAAAGATGTGAAATGGATTAAATAAGCACGGGTTGCTGTTTGACTAACCGGACAAAGCAAACAATATATTTTAAAGTCTTGTCCTAATGTTGATACCCAATGGGGGTAAATGTAGCTGACATCCAAGGGTTCGGGGTGAAGCCGGCGTAACGCTGGAATAAATAGCTGAGAAATTGACCAAATTTTATCGATCTTGTAATAGCTTTGCGCTTGATAGTACGCGGTTACGTGGTTTTCATCTTCTTCGATATTTTCGAGAACTGCTGCTGTCCAAGCTTGCCAATCTTGATGTAGATGTCCGTGATACATATCCATCAGATTTTCTATCAAGAAGGAGTAATGAGCGTTGCAGTTTATAAGGGAAACGGTGGCGATGTAATTGAGGTGTTCCCACTCTGGAATATCTAAGGGAAAAACTTTTTCTGCAAGGGTTTCCTCTCCAGGAAAAAGCCAAATAAACCCGTTTTGCTCTTTAACAGGATAGCGGCGAATTTTGCAATTTGGTAATTTTTGGTTTTCTGCTAAATAGGGGACTGCGGCACATTCACCATTTGATTTAAATTGCCATCCGTGATAAGCACATTCTAAGGAGTTGTTAATAATTCGACCGTGGCTAAGTTTAACGTGCCGGTGAGGGCAGCGATCTTCTAGGGCGTGAATGGTGCCGGTGTTGTCTCGGAATAACACGATGGGTTGATTCCAAAGGGTAATACTTGCCGGCTGGGTTTTAACTTCTTTGCTGAGGGCGACGATATACCAGTGATTTGGGTTAATTTCTAGTTGCCGGGTATTCTGTTTTTGGGTGGTTGGGGAAGGAATGGGCATACGCTTAGTTGTCTATTGATTTTTGATTTTTTAACCGCAGATGCACGCAGATAAACGCAGATGAAGTCAGGATGGATTTTGGGTGGGGGTTAGGGATTTCTATTTTTTTAACCGCAGATGCACGCAGATAAACGCAGATGAAGTCAGGATGGATTTCGAGGGGTTGTGGTTTTATTGTTTAATAGGAAGTGATTTTCAAATCTGCAACACCCCCTCTGGATTTACAGATAAAAGGGTTCTTCTCTGTAAACTTTCTTGATGCAAAATGGCATTCGCTGCCAGTAATCCACTGCTGACGGCGCGTTCCATTAAGCCGCAGGGAAATGGCATTTTTACCCAATCACCGGCAAAGATTAAATTAGCAACTTCTGTGCTGGTTTCTGGGCGTTGGGCATAACTTCCCGGTGGATAACCGGAGAAGTTCTTTTGATTGACTAATTCTCGGTGCAATAAATTGGCTTCCTTAAGCACCGGCACGATTTCATACAATTCTTGTTCAAATGTGGCGAGTAAGGTTTGCTGATTAGGAAATTGTTTTTCTTTGTAGCAGTAAGCGTGTAACTCTACGACACTACCGCCGGTTTTTTGATGCCATTCGATAAATTGTTCCTGAATTTTGTGGTAAAGCGTAATGCTATCGGTTAGCTGATAACCAGATAAGGATGTAAACCAGCTATGTTCCCATTCAAAATCACGATCAAACCAGAAACGGGCGACGGCAAAGGGATCGGCAATGGCTAATTTTTCAATTTGATTGCGTACCGGCTCATTCACTTCACCTGTCATCCGAGTGAACAAATGTTGCACTCCGGGTACATCGGTTGCTAAAACATAGTAATCTGCTTCAATGGTTTTTTCGTTATTAGCGGGAAGTTTAGGGTTCTTCGTTGCGACTAACTGCACGCGATCTTCTTCACGTTCTACGACTTTAAATCGCGGTAAATCTCGCTCTGCCGGCCCTTTTATGACTTTGCCATTGCTATCAAAAACGGCACCGTGACAGGGACAGTGAAATTCCCCATCGGCTTGAGGTTGAATAGTACAACCTTGGTGTGTGCAGGTGAGAGAAATGGCTTCTTTACTTTTAACTTTGGTAGCAAAAACTCGGTCGCCGGCACCGTAATATTCCATCTGTCCACCGGCTAGCAAAGGATTGCGATTTGCCCAAAAAGGAACAGAATTTCCAGCGGTGCCGGTGTTATAGCTAATTGAATCAATTTGCCCTTCTTTCCAGTGAATGTTACTCACTGTTGCGCCGGTGATAATTTCGCCTGATTGCTGTTTAATTGCGCTAGCAATCGGTTGCACTAGCGAAGTGCCCATATCTTGCTTGGTTCCGTTAAAAGCCAACCCTTCTGGATTGCCAAAAAAGTAGAAGTGGAAAAACTGCATTAATTCCCCCACACTCATTTGATCCGGTGCATTCAAACTAGATTTGGCAAAGGGGAGAAAATATAAGTCATATAAGCCTTGAGGAAAATCTTTCTCAACCCAGTCAGCAACGGATAAATTGTCGAGACGCTGGAACGTTTTTTGGGGATGAAAACCGGCAATTGCTCGAAAAACTTGCCAATGTGCCGGCTTGGTGAGATTAATTCCCCAGCGCAGCCGGTTGGGGGAAGCAACTGCTAAATCAACGATATTCCAAGGAAAAGCAGAACGGCTGGGACGAAAGACTTCTGGTTGATATTTGTTATCTCGGAAAACCACCGAGTACATCTTCAAATCAACAAAATTTTCAGTAATGCTGAGTTCTTCCACAAGGCTTTTTAAGTTGTAATATTGGGGGAAAAAGCCGTGGAAGCCGTGTTCCATCATAAATGTTTCACCGGCAGCCTCAATGGGCCAACTGGCGATTTTGCCCCCCAGTTGTGGCGATCGCTCCAGCAGCGTCACCTTAAACCCTCTCTGGCTGAGTTCATAGGCGCAAGCCAGCCCAGCCAGTCCAGCGCCCACCACAACAACGCTTTTGGGACGATTGACCCAGCGCGGCAAATCTAGGGTATCTTGCTGAAATACTGCCGGTTGGGGTTTTGAGAAGCGGGAGTAGCCCACTAAGCCGGCAGCGGCACCGACACCAAACATCTTAAATAGGGTGCGTCGCGAGATTGGGTGCGATAGCGCGTACCTTGATAATTGACTCATGAACGACTTAGCTAACTCCTCACATGAAATACTGGCGTGAAACTGTTGCCGTTGCACAACGCATCCTGATAGAACTGTTGCGCCGGCGACGCAGTCTGATTTTTTGGGCGATTTTTCCGGTTTCTGTGCTGCTACTTAACGGTTTTATTCTGGCAGAACGAGCCAAGCTGTCAATGGCTCAAGCTTTTGAAAGTGCCGCGCCGTCAACGCTGGTGGGCGCTGCGCTGTTTTTCAGTTGCCTGGGAGGCACGGTGTCAACTGTGGTGGCAGAACGCGAACAGCACACGCTCAAGCGCTTGTTTATCTCTCCCCTCAGCGGCACTTCGTATTTTTTAGGCATTTTTGTTGCTCATAGCTGCATTGCTATGGGTCAAACGCTTTTGGTGTACACGATTGCGGCATTTTGGCAAGCTCAATTTCAGGGTTCACTTCTGTTGGGAGCAATCATTATTTTACTCAGTATAATTTCCTATGTGGGAGTTGGGTTTATTCTCGGCACGCAATTTGCGCGACGAACTGAGGATGTGAATGCTTTGGTTGCGACATTTGGGGTGCCTTTGTTAATTTTGGGAGGTGCGTTTTTACCCTCATCTTTGTTTCCAGATAAATTGCTGGAAATTGCCAAGTTTAATCCGATTTATCACATGAATGAGGCACTGCTGGGTGTGGCTGCCGGCGGTGATGGGTTAGAAGAAATTGCCGGACATTTTTGGTTTTTATCTGTGTTTGCTGTTTTGATGATCGGGGGGGGATGGTTATCTTATCGGCGAATGTTGAGTGTTGAGAGAAGGTTATGATTAATTGGGCATGGGGCATGGGGCATGGGGCATGGGGCATGGTAATTGAGGTAAGGATAAAATAGTGTTGCAAATTAAGAAGTTATGTAAGTCTTACGGGAAGCGAGAAGTTCTTCAGGATTTGACGCTGCATATTTTACCGGGAGAAATTTATGGGTTGTTAGGGCCAAATGGTGCCGGTAAAACGACAACGATTAATATTCTTTGTAATTTGCTGCAACCGGATAGCGGTTTGATTTTAATTAATAATCTGCCGGCTTCGGAAGAAACGAAATTACTGATCGGTGTCGCGCCTCAAGAAAACTTGCTTTATAAAAGCTTAACGTGTGAAGAAAATCTCAATTTTTTTGCTAAAATTTATGGAATAAGAAGTGAGAGCCGGCATCAACAAGTCAAAGCTTGTTTAGAAGCTGTAGGTTTAGCAGATCGGGCGAAAAGTCCGGTAGAAACGCTGAGTGGAGGAATGAAGCGCCGGCTCAATATTGCAGTTGCCTTGGCGCATAATCCTAAGTTAGTGATTCTCGATGAACCGACAACAGGTTTAGATATTGAAGCGCGTTACGAAATCTGGGATTTAATTCGGCGTTTAAAAAGTCAGGGAATTACTGTATTATTGACTACTCATTTATTAGATGAAGCAGAGCGGCTTTGTCAACGCATTGGAATTCTTAAAGGCGGAAAAATCTTAGCTGAAGGCAGTTTAGAGGAATTGCGGCAGCGAATTCCAGCGCAGGAAATTGTTACAGTGCAAACACCTGATGAGGAGGCGGCAATCGCGCGTGCAGAGGAATGGGGATTTACCTGCCGGCGCTATGGTAATGATCTCGCTTTTTGGCTCCCCGAACAATTAGAACTTAAAGAAATTCTCGCTCGGTTTGATGGAATTCCTCTAGATTCAATCGCCCGAATGCCGGTGCGCTTAGAGCATATTTATGTAGAAGTTACTCAACAAAAATAAAAATCATTAAACGCCCTGACAAAGCCTCCAATTAACCACTTGTTTTGACCCCAACCCTTAACCTATCTGTGTTTATCTGTGTTTATCTGTGGTTAAAAAAATATTATCCAAAAATCTATTCATAAAACCCTAGACGATTTGCTGCCGGCACCGATCCAAATATGTTTTAATCACTTTATCCAGTGGATTAATCCGCAAGCAATCTTGAAAGCATTGTGCTGCCTCACTAAAATTTTGCAAATAGTAGAATATTAAAGCTTGTTCAAACACTGTTTTTGTCGCTAACTTCGCTTCTTTAATTTCAGGCGGATCGGCATCAAAGATTTCAAAAACTGACACCATTTCTGATTTGCCCTTAACTTTTACCCGATCAATGACGCGAAAGCAATAATCAGCAGGATTTTCTAAACCCATAAAAGTATGGTGAGTGATTAATAGCGATACCCCATAATTTTTGGTTAGTCCCTCAATCCGAGAAGCTAAATTCACTGCATCTCCGATCACCGTGCCATCCATCCGATTTTGTCCTCCAACAGTGCCCAACATCAAAGAGCCGGTGTTGATGCCAATTCCAATCTGAATTGGTAGATAGCCAACAGATGTCCGATGTTGATTGTATGTGACAAGCCGGCGCAGCATCGAAATCGCTGCTTTCACAGCATCATCTGCTCCGCCGCTAAACAGAGCCATAATTGCATCGCCAATATATTTATCAATAAATCCATTATTTTCGATGATTACCGGCTCCATGCGAGAAAGATAGGAATTGATAAACTTAAAATTATTTTCCGGAGTCATACTTTCTGAAAGTGTGGTGAAATCACGAATATCAGAAAATAAAACCGACATCTCCTTCTGCACCGCATCGCCTAATTTAGCATCAACAATACTTTCATATCCCAGAAAAGATAAAAATTCATTTGGCACAAAACGTCCTGCTGCATCGGTTAATTCTAATTCAACCTCCAATGCTTGTTTCAAATCGCAATTCAGTTGAGCAAGTTCCTCAGTAAATCTTGCTCGCTCTGCTTCTGCTTTTTTACGTTCTGTAATGTCTTGAAAGGCGACAATCGCATAGGAAATATTGCCCTTTTCATCATAAATAGGCGTTCCCCAAGTTTCTAAGGGAATAATTTTATCGCCTAGATGAATTTCCATATCAGCATTTGTCACACTTTCGCCTTTCAAGGCACGTACAACCGCCAATTGCTCAGCGGGATATTGCTGATTGGTGCCGGCTATACAAATTTTATAAACTTCTGGAATTTTCTCGCTGGTGGTTTCCGGGATAACGCCTTTACCCAATAACTGCTGAGCCGTACGATTGGTATAGTAAACTTTGCCGCTGCTATCCAGTATTCCCACCCCCACCGGCAGCGCTTCTAAAAATTGAGTTAGCCGGCTCTCACTTTCCTTAACGGCTAAATAAAGTTGGGCATTTTCAATAGAGATTGCAGCTTGGGAAGATAAAATTTTTAACACTTCCAATCTGTCAGGAGTAAAGGCACCCGTTGTTAAATTATTTTCTAAGTAAAGAATCCCAATTAATTTATTTTGAGTTAAAATAGGAACGCATAAAACTGATTTGGGTTGATGTTCAATGATATAAGGATCGGCTGCAAAATTTTTCTCTGTTACAGCATTATCAAGCACGAGCGTTTCTTGAGTGCGCGAAACATAATTGATCAGCGCAATCGGAATTTCTTGGCAAGACTCAAGGGGAATTGATTGCAGTACAGTTAGCGTAGATTTTGCCTGTGCGCTGTCTGTTGCCGGCTTCACCTGCTCTGCTAAATCCGCTTCTAAAGATTGTCCACAAATTCCCTGCGCTTCTATCAAAAACTCTCCGGATTTTTGCAGAATAAGAGCGCCTTTTTCAGCGCCGGCATTTTCGATAGCAACTTGCATTAAACTTGAAAGCAAGTTATCGAGTTGAATTTCCTTAGCGAGAGCTTGGGAGGCTTTAATAACGGTTGCCAGATCCAAAGCTTCTGAAACACCTGTGCCGGAGGAGCTAATTGTTCCTACCGTCATTTGAGAGACTGTCTCGCCTTTATTTAAAGTTGTTTTCCGATTAAAAATAAAGCCAAGTAATTGAGGATAGCGTTTTTCTAAGTCTTCAATTTTTGCCTTAGCTCCCCAGCGTGCGTAGCAGTAATAGGCTTCAGTCAGATAAACTTGTGCTAGCTTTTCTTTGCCTTGTGAGAAGTAAAATTTGGCTGCGAGTTCGTTAGCCAGCGCTTCTTCATTGATATACTGATGTTCTTTCGCGAGGGCAATGGCGCGATCATAATAGTCCATTGCTTCCACATTTCGTCTGAGAAACCGGCAGCGCTCTGCCTCTACTAAATAAAATTTATGCAAATAATTCATTGGGGCATGATGCGCCCACTTTTTCATCTTTTTTTGGTTGGCGTTCACCTTTTGCCAAAGACGCTTTTTTTCAGATTCCGTGGCTTCATTTAATACGCTAATTCGAGCCAAAGAATCGTATAGGTGGAAAACCGTATACGGCATCGTGGAGGTAACGCCTCCGATATATTTTTCTGCCAGAATGGCATTATCAAATGCTTGCCGGTATTCATAAAATAAATAACATAAAATAAGTTTATTGATATATAACACGCACATAGCAGTGCTATCATTTGCTTGCTGATGAAGCGGCAACCTCGTTTCCTCGTTATAACTTTTACCCATTAAACGCCAAGGAATTTCCGAGGAATTTGTTAAGTTTAAGACCACCTGCTCGTAAATTTGATTATAGTTAAGAGCCGTTGCCTGTTTGAGTTGATAAATTGCTTCATTGTAAGACGCGATCTCTTTCTCAAAAACTGCTAAATCCCGGCCACTAAAATAAGCGCGGGAGCAGTAAACATAAGCCGAATAAGCAGCATACTGTAAATCGCCGGTTTCCAGCCCACTTTGATAAGCTTCTAGCAAGGGGGGCAATGTTTCATTCACTGCCTTCTTCCAATGGGTGATAAAGCTATTAACGATTTGGAAAATTCTAGCTTTTAATTCTATCGCGTTGAACCGTGCCAATATATTTAAAGCAAGCTGACCAAATTTAAAGCCGGCTTCAATATCGCCCACAACGCCGCAGAGAACAAGCCCGTAACCCACATAAGCATAGGCAGAAGAAGAAGCATTCCCATATTTGAGAGATAAATTGATCTGTTTAAAAACAATTAGCGGCAACAGCGTAGGGACAGCAAAATAGGCAGAAGTGGATGCCGTTGATAGAATTCTCATTGCTGCGAGCTTAGTTGGATCGGTCATTTCCGGCAAGTTAATTAAGTCTTCGATCCGCTTTCCGAACAAAGCCCGCTTTGTCTTTAATAAACCCAAAATTACATTAAGCTTTGTTGGATTTTCAGGTAAATTTACTTCTAAAAGTTTCAACACCTGTAATCCAATTTTTACAGTTTCTATCAGTTGATTTCGTGCCACACAAGCGAGCATTTTTACTTCATAAACCTTTACCCGATCTAATACCGTTTTAGCTTGTTGTAGCACCATCTGAACTAATTGCTCCATCCCCTCAAAATCTGTGTTGAGGTAAGCTGCTTCTGCCGCTTCCACATAGAGCGCTAATGTTAGTTCATATTGACTTTTCCAGCTATCTGCTGCTAGTAATTCTATGGCCGCAGTTAAATACCTAACAGCTGCATTATAAGCAGTAGAAGCCTTCGCTTTACGACCGGCAATCAAATTCAACTGAGCTAATTCATCTCGTTTTGTTTGAGCGCTAATTAATCCCGCCCCAATATTTAACTGGTTGACAATATCAAATATTTTCTCTTCTTGTTCTTTCACGGGTGTACCGCTTAATAGCAGTTGCCCAATTTTTAGGTGAGTCGCCTGTTTCTCAGTTTCAGGAATAAGAAAATAAGCCGCTTGCTGGACTCGGTCATGAAGAAATTTATAGAGAACCGCACCCTTGGATTCTGTATCTGAGCCAGCTGATAAGTTATCTTTTAAATTTATAGCTTTCAAAGCTGATATGTTATCAGTTTCTTGGAAAAATTTGTAAACTTCGCTGATCGGCAAGACTAACCCTTCTTGCAGCGCTTTCCACAAGTCAGTTGCTGTTTCTACTAATGACTTTTCCCGCACAATTGCCAAAGTTGCTAAGTCAAACGAGTTGCCAATACAGGCTGCTAGTTTCAATACAGCTTGGGTCGCGTCTGGCAGCTTTTTTAACTGAAGCGCCATAAACTCAACCACGTCGTCGCTCACAGTCAGCGCCGTAACCTTGGCTATATCGCACTGCCAGTAACCGTAATTAAAATCAAAAGAAATTAGCCCATCCTGATACAAAGATTTAAGAAATTGATTGGTAAAGAAAGGGTTGCCTTTAGTCTTATTTAAAACCAGTGCTGTTAAAGGAAGTGCCCGTTCAGATGGGCAACTCAGGGTATCCGCAATCAGGCAGTTTATATGATTCCCATCTAGAGGCGCTAGGGTAATTTGATTAACTTTAGCGCCGGCAGAGCGCATCTCTTCTAAAGTCAGCATTAAGGGATGTGCGGGACTGACTTCATTATCCCGATAAGCTCCTATTACTAACAAATGTTGTGAAACCGGCGTCCCGCCTGCCATTGCTTCAGTCATCAACAATTGCATTAATTTCAAAGAAGCAGAATCAGCCCACTGCAAGTCATCTAAAAAAATCACAAGTGGGTGTTCTTTGATGGTAAATATCCGAATAAATTTCCCAAACAGCAAATTAAATCGATTTTGGGCGGCTGCCGGCGCGAGTTCTGGCAAAGCCGGCTGCTGGCCGATAATCTTCTCTAGTTGTGGGATAACATCAATTATGACTTGAGCATTCTCTCCCAAAGCTGACAAAATTTTTGCTTTCCATTCTTGCAGAGATCCAGCGCTTTCTGTTAGTAGTTGCCCCATCAAATTTTGAAAGGCTTGCACTAAAGCAGAGAAAGGAATATTGCGCTTAAATTGGTCAAATTTACCAGAGATAAAATAACCCCGTTGCCGGACAATCGGTTTGTGAACTTCATTAACGACCGCTGTTTTCCCAATTCCAGAAAAGCCGGCAACTAACATCATTTCGGTAGTGCCTTTACTAACCCGCTCGAAGGCGGCTAACAAAGCCTTGACTTCAGCTTCCCTGCCATAAAGTTGTTCGGAAATGAAGAAGCGGTCAGAGATATCCCGCTGTCCCAAAGTAAACTGACTAATGCTGCCGGTGGTTTCCCATTGTTGTAAACAAATTTCTAAGTCGTAGCGCAGGCCAAAGGCGCTTTGATAGCGGTCTTCAGCAGTTTTTGCCATTAACTTCATAATGATGTCATTCACCATTTGAGGAATGGCTGGATTTAGCTCAATTGCCGGTGCCGGCTGACGAGCGATGTGGCAGTGAACTAACTCCATCGGATCGCTAGATTGGAAGGGAAGTTGCCCGCTCAGCAATTCATAGAATGTCACTCCTAGCGAATAAAAATCTGTGCGGTAGTCGATGCCGCGATTCATTCTCCCGGTCTGTTCAGGAGACATATAAGCAAGCGTCCCTTCCAGAACATTAGGATTTTGAATTTCCTGCGTTTCTCTGGGTAAGAGAGAGGAAATGCTGAAGTCAATGATTTTTACTTGCTTAGTTTCTGGATTAATTAAAATATTTTGAGGTTTAATATCTTTATGAATAATTCGGTTGTGATAAAGTCCTTCTAGCGTTCGCACAATTGCAACTGCAATGTTGAGAAACTCACCCATTGGTAAGGACAACGCGCAATCTTTAGCCTGATCTAGAAAACTGTCATTCAAACAGTTTTCCCTTAAATGGGTCACATATTCTTTGAGGGAGATGCCCCCGAAATCTTCCATAATTAGGGCAAAACTATTGCGGTAACTTTCCAGGCTAATCGGTTGAACAATCCCTGGTAAGTTAAGATTTTTAGCAATCGTGTACTGATTGCGAAACTGCACGAGTTCAGTAAAAGTGGGATAGTCTGTCTTAAGCAGTTTGATCACCACGGGTGTTCGGTCTGAATCGCGCAGCGCTCGATAAACTAGAGTTCTGGAACCGTCGTAGATTTTTTCAGTGACGCGATAGCCTGGAAGTGTAACCATAGCCCCTACCGTGTGCTGAGCCACTTGCTGTCTTCTTAAAACAAAACTGTTGTCATAATATTCAACAAGATAACCGGCTTTCCAGAGATTCTCCAATACCCTCTACCTCGCTGAGTGTCTGCCCTGCCCTGGAAAGCTGGCTAACCCGAAACATCGCATTTGTGATGCGCCACCGGCACTGCCAGAAAAACAAAAACCGGGCAGCTACATAGCCACCCGGAGAGCAATTTTAGATTTTAGATTGTTCTGATTCATTAGCCCTTTGTCTTTTACACAGACAAATGACTCATGATTTCCTCACAATCAACCTTTCAAAATTTAATTAGGCAGTCACAGCCTTCTTAGCAGCAGAACTCAATTCGCCCTTGGCATACTTAGCAGCAAAGTCTTCGAGAGACACTTGCTTGACCTTTGTACCATGACCGGCTGCGCCAAAAGACTGATAGCGGTCGGCACAAACCTTCTGCATATACTTGATAGAAGGCTTCAGGAAGTGGCGGGGGTCAAATTCTTCCGGCTTGGAAGCGAGTGCTTCACGTACGGCAGCGGTGATAGCCAGACGGTTGTCGGTATCGATATTCACCTTACGCACACCGCTCTTGATACCCTTTTGGATTTCTTCAACCGGCACGCCGTAGGTTTCCCGGATTTTACCGCCGTACTGGTTAATTAAAGCGAGCAAATCTTCAGGCACAGAGGAGGAACCGTGCATCACCAAGTGGGTGTTGGGCAAGCGGCGGTGAATTTCTTCAATGCGGCTGATTGCCAAAATTTCCCCAGTCGGCTTACGGGTGAACTTGTAAGCGCCGTGGCTGGTGCCAATTGCAACTGCCAGCGCATCCACGCCGGTTTGCTCGACGAAGTCAACTGCTTGATCGGGATCGGTTAGCAGTTGATCGTGAGACAGAACGCCTTCAGCGCCATGTCCATCTTCTGCTTCACCCATGCCGGTTTCCAGAGAACCCAAGCAACCTAGTTCGCCTTCAACGCTGACACCGATGGAGTGAGCGACTTTCACCACTTCGCGGCTGACATTGACGTTGTACTCATAGCTGGATGGAGTCTTGGCATCCGCCTCCAGAGAACCATCCATCATTACGCTGGTGAAACCATTTTTCATCGCAGAGTAGCAGGTGGAGGGAGCATTGCCATGATCTTGGTGCATGACAATGGGAATGTGGGGATAGGTTTCAACCGCAGCCAAAATCAGGTGGCGCAGGAAGTTTTCGCCGGCATAAGTCCGAGCGCCGCGAGATGCTTGCAAAATCACGGGGCTATTTGTCTCATCTGCCGCCCGCATGATCGCTTGGATCTGCTCCATGTTATTGACGTTATAAGCAGGGAGGCCGTAACCGTTCTCAGCCGCGTGATCCAGCAGCAGCCGCATAGGTACAAGCGCCATAGATGATCCTCCTAATTCTTTGTTGTCAGCGAGTTGGTGTTATAGCAGTCTAATTCTTACGATAATCTTAAGATACTTTGCAACGTCTGGCGAATTATATCTAAAAATTACATTCCAGACCTCTGCCTTCTAGCCGAACACAGGCTAAAGGATGGGGCTAGGGGGTAGGGGCTAGGGAGAACAGATCGCCAGAAAGATAGAGAAAATGATATTTTTTCAATCTTTATCGCCAATTTTAGCAGCAAAGAACAGCTCTGGGCGGATTGGAGGATGTCGTGGCTAGATTACAAGAAATTATACAAGTTGTCAAACTTAGCGAAT
Source organism: Microcoleus sp. FACHB-68 (assembly GCF_014695715.1). NCBI lineage: Bacteria > Bacillati > Cyanobacteriota > Cyanophyceae > Oscillatoriales > Microcoleaceae > Microcoleus > Microcoleus sp. FACHB-68. The sequence goes on along the minus strand of NZ_JACJOT010000018.1, from coordinate 333,101 downwards.
AATTCTTATCTATTGCACAATTCACTGCACCCAAAGACACTTTGTCAGTAGGGGTGGAGGAATTTATTTGCCGGCTGGGAAAGTGCTGCCAGACGTTGCTATCGGGATCTGCAACCGTGGGTTGCTTGAGAAAATGCCGGTTTTGAGCGTGTTGATTGGGAAGAATTTGAGCCGGCAATCCCCAGATTCACGCGGCTGCGATCAAGAAATTGGCTTCTGAATCGGAATTTGGACTTCGCTGCGTTTCATCGATTCTGGCGTCATAGGTGAGTTGTACAGCAACCGGCGGGGAGAACCGGCTACTTGATACTGCGGATTTTCAGCCAGCCAATCGTGCAGCCGGCGCAAATTAATTTGATAACTTTCCCAAGTATAAGCCCCTTGAATGCCGGCGCTCACCACTGTCATGGCTGGATAATCTGTCACCTTCACACCCGCATCAATCTGCTGGGGATTAATATCAGGATTGGGATATAAAAAAGAAACTTCTACCGTGTTTGGTGAATCACTTTGTGCCGGCGAACTTTCTAGATAACGCGCTTCCACCGGCGTTGTCATTGCAATTTGGTTGCTGCTGATGTGTTGAAACAACGGATTAAAAGCCACTCCCGTTGCTTGCTGTGCCTCCCCTGTGTGGGTGTAAGTCACAGCACGATAGTCAGGATATTGCTTAACTTCAATCTCACCCATTTCAGTGGGCTGTGGAAATCCAACGGGTAAAGCAGCAGACATAATTAACTCGTTTGATGACAACTCGCACAATTGCAACAGAGCATCCTAATTTTGTTAGGAATCTCATCATTTTATCACAAACCTGTTTTGGTCATTGCCGGCATCCGTTTTAATTTTTCAGGAAAGCGGGATGCTTGCCTTATCTTACTTATTCTAAATTAGTAGACTTTTTCATGTAAGGCTCCCTCTTTAAAAGTACAATCTCCCAGGGCATAAGCCAAAACTTTTTGGAACTTACGCGGATCTACTTGAGTGTTCCAATTGCGATCAACATTCTCTCCGAAAATATGCCAATGCTCGTGTTTTAGGATACTAGAAATTTTGCGGGGGGCGTGTTCCCTGCGCTGACGATTAAATATTTCGATAACAGTCGCACCCGGATTGCAAAAAATTTGATTAAATATCCCGGCACCATGAGCGCCGGCAACTACGTTGGCTTCAGAAAATATGCGAATTTGATCGGCTAATTTGTAATCTTCACAGTTAATTACCTCAAACCCATATTCTCGAAGAATGGGTATTAATTCATTTTCATTACTAATGCTGCGGGAAGCTTTGGCGCGAGAGATATAAATCCGACGGTTTGGGGATGGATGGTGAGCAGTGCCGGTTGCTGCTGTTACCAAGCGTTCTCGCATTTTATACAAATGTACTGCTTTCGGAACCCCCATTTTATCGGCTGCGTGACAGAAAAGTAAGTTTTCAAAACAAAGGCATTCCTCGCTGACTTCAAAAATTCTATCTGGAGATACTCCTAATAATTCTAAACTTTCCAGCCGATACGCTTCGGGATCGGCATTAACAATTACCTTGAAATCAGTTTGTGAAGGATCTAAAAGTGCTAGTCTGGGTAGGTAATCCATCAGCCAGTGGGCGTAATTTGCTGCGGAATATTTGCCCACAAAAGAGAGATATTTACCCGGAATCGGTTGAGGAGGAAAACTTGCCGAAGCAGATGAGAGCGAATTCAATAAAACTGTTAAGCGATCAACCGATTCTGCGGTTGATTGGGAGATCATTTCGAGTTCAGGTGTCATCACAAATCCACTTGAACCTAAAATAATCGCATTAGGCATTTCGCAGGTAAATGTTTCGCGAATCGGGTAACGCACCATTCCGTAAAGATGAGAGTAGTAGAATTCGCCTCGTTTTACAGAGTGGCAGATCCGTGATTCATGAAATTGAGTTAACCGGAGCCGGCCATGCTTAACTAAATCAAAACTATATTCTACAATTGTTTTTGATGCTTCACACTCTTGAATAGTTGGCGGTTGAAGGTTTTCCACCTGCCAACCACGCTGTGATGCCAAATCGAGAAGATTAACAACCGTAATGGAAGATAATTCTTGCCGGCTCAATAAGCTTTTTATGAAAACGCTCAGTTGTTCAATTTTCGGATAAATGAAGTACATAAATAAATCCGAGTTGTACAGCTTGTTTGAGACAAACTTACGGAGAGGCTTAAGAAACTCTCGGAGATTGAAACCGGCAGCCTGCTCTGGGCTGGTTGAGTGCGTAGATTGCAGCATAATAAAATTGAGTGTCGCTTTAGTAAAGTTGGCGATAGCAAGCAATTGGCTTGCTCGGTGTTGGTTGAGCAAACCGTTTGTAGATGCGTTTCCCCAAGATATCCTCAAGCGCGGGGGGTGGCTTCCCTTCAGTACAAATCGGCGGTTAAGTCAGCGCTGGTACGCTCAGTGTCAACCATCTTTTTTGAGAAAGGAATGGCTCATTATAAAGCCTTTGAGCGAGCTAAGCAGTAGCGCCTGATATCTTGAGACTTTTTCAATTTTGCAGCGTCTTAAAGGCGGCAGATTTCGTGAGATAGCCGGCATCGGTGGAGGCAGCAAAAGCCCCATTCATTCTTTTAGGATGCCCCAAGCATTTTTTGATGATTAAGGAAGAGAAAAACCTGAATTTTTTTATTTTCCCACTTGCGCCGGCAGGAACAAATATTAAGGAATGGATTCGTTAAAATCACTGTGAGAGCGCAAGCGTAGTGGAACGTTTAATCAAATGAGCAAGCTCAACCGGCCTAATAGTAAGGTATCTGAAACCCAACGTCGTTTCAAGCAGCCAGTGATAAAATTTCCGGCGTGGGCAATAACGCCTATACTGCTAGGGAGTATTGCTCTAGCCGTCATCTGCACAGCCGCCATGCCGGCATCAGCAGCCGAACGCGTCATGCTGCGACTTGGCCCTTTTCAGCAGTCAATAGAAATTGCAGATTTAGAACGTTTCGCCGAGACAGGCGAAATCTCTACCAACCTTCAACCCATAGCCTATTTGCTAACCCCGGATGTGCGGCGAGTGCTATCTGATCGTCTGGAACTCACCGCCGATCAGGCAAACAATCTGGTGGATGAGCTATTAAAATCACCCGGTGGAGATCGAATTGTTCAGGCAGTTCGGTTAATATTGCCTGGGATCAGCATTGAGCAAGTTGAAGCAGCCTTGATGCTGGCAGCCAGACAGGCAAACAACGTCAGCATCAGCAGCCTGTTTCGGGCGTTGCCAGGGGAAACCATTACTGTGGATCTCAGTGCCCTGATAACGGCATTATCTAAACTTAATCTTCCCTATTTAGGCACAAAAGCCTTAGATTCTTACCTGCAGCAGGAGCAGGAGTTGAGCGTCAAAAACGAGCCGGTGTTGCCCAACTTTAACCCAGCAGCAGCCGGCGATCAACCTGTGCGGCAGCAAACCCTGACTTTTTCTGACCGGCAACGGGGACGTACCATTCCTGTTGAAGTTTACACGAGCACTGAGCCGGCAGACACCCAGCAACCCCTCGTGATCATCTCTCACGGATTGGGTTCAGATCGTCAAGTTTTAGCCTATTTAGCGCGTCATCTCGCCTCCCACGGCTTGACAGTCGCCGCCGTAGAACATCCCGGCAGCAATGTTGCTTGGCAAGCCGGTGCGCCGATTACCCTCGATCCGAGCCAGCTACTCGCGCCTTCTGAATTTATCAACCGGCCTTTGGATGTTAGCTTTGTCCTTGATGAATTTGCCAAATTGAACCGGCAGTCTGGCTTATTGCAGGGCAAACTTAACACCGATCAAGTGAGTATGATCGGTCATTCCTTGGGCGGTTACACTGCCTTAGCCCTTGCCGGCGGCGAATTACAGTTAGATGAATTGCGAGGCTTTTGCAAAAATAAGCTGCCGGTGGGATACTCTGCCGCAGACTGGTTGCAATGTTCGGCAGCTAACTTGATCGGCAACCGCCGGCAGCTACGAGATGAACGTGTCGTGCAAGTAATCGCCCTCAACCCGATTGTGGGGCGCTTATTCGGGCAAACCGGCCTCAGCAAAATTACCACGCCCACGTTAATTTTGGCGGCAACAGAAGACGTACTCGCGCCGGCACTTAACCACCAGCTACAGCCGTTTACTCAACTTGCCGGTACTAAATATCTGATAACAGCCATCGGTGGCACCCATTTAAGTGTGACTGAACCGGCCAACCTAACCCGTGCCGGTGGCCAAAATTCCATCGTCAAAGAACGTAGAGGCGCAGATACCGAACCCCTGCGCCAACTGCTGCAAGGCGTCAGTCTGGCATTCATCAAACAGCAGACACCAGAGGCTGAAACTTATGCCGCCTTCCTCTCACCCACCTACGCCCGATCCTTATCTACCGAGGCGCTGCCTCTGCGTTTGAGTACAGAATTGCCAGCGAATTTGAGCCGGTGGTTGCAAGTTGGCACTCAAAAATGAAGCGTGGACAAGGGCTAGAGATAAGAAAGGGAGAGAAAGAACAACCGCAACGATCATTTTATTGCAGATACACTAAGAACCTAGAATTCACACTTAACAACTTTTAGAAGTTGTGAATTCTAGGTTCTTTTTTCTTTTTCTTTTTAAGCTGTACTTTTGCTAAACTTTCACATTTAATACCCATTTCAACAAGAATGCGACAGATAAAACCGTTGGGTTGAGCAACAGAAAACTGAACAACGACAACAATTTGAGACGTTGTGTTACTCAACCCAACCTACATCATGCAGCACAATTATTTTTCAAATTGGTATCACTAGCCCTTCTCTTAAAGACTTGGAGTCACGCCGGTTTCTTGGCTGGTAACGCGTGTAATGCTTGTGTAGCCCATATTTCCTGCGATTTCGCGAAGCACTGTAATTTGCTCCTCAAAATTGAGCTTTTCAATGATGCCCAACACATCATTAGTTGCTTGATTTGCTTGATAGTTACCCGGCATATCCACAACCGTATCTCCCATCGCTTGCGACCAAGCAAACCAGACAACCAACTGATTATTTGCCGTTAGAGAACCGTAAGCGTGGGAAAATTCTGTGTCTTCCCGGTTTACAATCGCCCGCATAATATTCAATTGCTCTTCATCAGACAGCTCAAAAAAGTCTCCCAGGAGCATTGGGGCTAACTCTGGTTGCGCTACATCTGGAGCGGCGGGGGTGATGGAACCTCCCATTTTTTTGTAGATATAATACAGCAGAGCTAGCTTGTCATCGGTTCCCAAAGATTCAAACCTTTGAGCAACATTTTGCGTGTCTTTTGAAAGCGCTTCGGGAGCTTTAGAGGGATTATTTGAAGTCATAAACGATCTCCACAAATATTTTTTTGTTCAATTTCTTCGCTCCTATATATTTAATTGATATTTATTCTAAACTTCATCTACCCAATGGGAGATTTAAATAATTTTTATTGGTTAATAGGATCGCTCTTTTGGCTAAGATTCGGGGATTTGAGAGAGTTGGGACAACTCACAAAAAAGAAAAAATCTTATTTGACTTTTTACCTTATTTACCCACACAAAAGAATTCGAGTCGAATTATTTTGACCTAAATTATTATTCGCTTATATGCTATCAAATCGATATAATAATGTAATTTTCAAGTGATGAAAGTTTGAACCGGCCCGCGAAACTTGAAATGGTAAAAACCAGAACAAGTGCGTTTAACAGGCACAATTTGTTCGCATATAAGCCAAAGCAATTAGAAAATTAACGTCACCCAATTGTTTCATCCCCACCAACGCGCCTAAGCCTGCCCAGTGCGACCGGCAAGATTCGCCACCACCGCAGCCAGCTCAGCCGGACTCACAGGTTTTGGCACATGGAGTTGAAATCCCGCCAGCAAAGCCCTGCGGCGGTCTTCTTCCCTCGCATACGCCGTCAGTGCTGCTGCCGGTAGAAACCCCCCGCGTTCCGCATCAATCGCCCTCACCTCACGAATCAAAGTATAGCCATCCTCTTGAGGCATCCCAATATCGCTCACCAAAACATGAGGGTTGAACTTTTTGATCACCCCAATTGCCTCCCGAACCGATCCAGCCGTTTTCACAGCCGCACCGCACTCTTGCAACGCAGTCGAGAGAAAATCCCGCGCATCCGGCTCATCATCCACCACCAGCACCCGTAAGCCCTCAAGGCTAGGGGCCAGATCAAAAGCAACCCCAGTATCAACGGTTGGGTGTACCCGTTCCGGATCGTCCGTTACACTGCACATAGCCCGCAACGGCAACTTCACGGTAAAGGTCGCCCCTAAACCTTCCCCCAGACTCTGTGCGTGGGCACTGCCACCGTGTAGTTCTGCCAGGTGACGCACAATTGCCAGCCCCAGCCCCAACCCGCTAGACGACCTGGTTGTTGAGCCATCTGCTTGGCGGAAACGGTCGAAGACGAAGGGCAAAAACTCGGCTTTGATCCCTTGACCTGTATCGCTGACGGTAATTTCAACGTGGGAGTTAATGCGTTCAAGGGTAATCGTGACGCTGCCCCCTCTGGGAGTAAACTTAATCGCATTCGATAGCAAGTTCCAAATGATCTGCTGCAAGCGGTCGGAGTCGCCGGAAACCGAGCCGGCCTTTGGATCGAGGACAGACTGAATGCGAATCGCCTTAGCGTCCGCTGCAGGGCGCACAGCATTAATTGCCGCCTCAATCACCGGCACCAATTCAATCGGTCGGACATTCAAGCGCAACTTGCCGGTGATAATGCGTGAAACATCGAGAAGGTCTTCAATCAGCTGAGCCTGTGATCGGGCATTGCGCTCAATGGTTTGTAAAGCCGTTCGGATCTTTTCCTCAGACATCTGGCGGCTTTGCAATAACTGCGTCCAACCAAGAATTGAATTGAGCGGCGTGCGGAGTTCGTGGGAAAGCGTTGCCAGAAACTCATCTTTGAGCCGGTTCGCCTCCTGAGCTTCGCCATACAGACGGGCATTGTTAATTGCAAAAGCCGCACGGTGAGCCAGCGCCTCTGCCAGAACCAAGTCAGATGCCTCATAGGGCCGGCGATTTGAACCTTCTAACACAAAGGTAATTGCCCCCAGCGTCCGCCCACGGGCGATCAGTGGCACCACCATTGCCGAAGATAGGCCCAACTCCCGCAAAATTTGCAGATGTTCTGCATCATGAGCAGACGTGACCAGCAACTGATCAGAAATCTCTGAATACAGTTCCGAGCGTCCTGTGCGAATAACATTGGGCATTCCCCACTGGGCCTTCGGATCGACTCGATAGCGTTGCTGTACTTCGCGTGCCAAGTCTACCTTTGCCGGCTCGACATGAGCCACGGCCAGCGATTGAATTGAGCCATCGCTTTCGACCATATCAATCGCGCACCAGTCGGCAATGCGAGGCACTGCTAGACGGGCCACACTCTCAAGCGTGGTTTGATATTCCAGGGAGTGAGCCAGTACCGCACTGGCATCGGCCAGAAAGCGCTCTTGCTCCTCTGCCCGTTTTTGGTCTTCCGTATCCGTAGCAGTTCCCAACCACGCCAGAACCCGCAGACTCTCTTGACATTTGATCGGAACGGTGCGTCCTTGGTGCCAGCGATAAACGCCATCAGCCCGTCTCAAGCGAAACTCAATCGAGAAGCCGGTGCCGGTTTTAAGCGAAGCCGCCCAATGCACGAGGAATGAGCGTAAGTCGTCGGGATGGACAATCTGCCGTGCTCCGTACTGTTTTGTCTCCTCTAAGGTTAGTCCTGTGTAATCGAACCAACTTTGATTGCAATATTCGATTGCTGCATCGGGAGTAGACAAACACACCAGTTGAGGCAGCGCCTCAGCGAGAGAGCGGTAACGTTCCTCGCTCAGCCGCAGCGCTTCTTCTGTTTGCTTACGCTCTGTGATATCTAAAAATGCCCCGATGCTCCCTCTGGTGTTGCCCTCTTCGTCAAATAAGGGCGCGGCATACTCCAGCAGTTTCACGATTGTGCCATCTTCATGGACAACATCGACTTCTACATCCAAAACCTCTACCCCATTCGCGGCAGCCTGCTGCATGGGGAGTTCCTCTGGAGATAGTTCCTGTGCGTTTTGATAGACTTTGAAATTTGAAGGTTTTTCCTCAGGGGGAGCGCTTAGTGAACCATTGCTGTGCGGGGAAATCTTCAACTGTTTTGCAAAAGCTGGGTTAACTCGGATCGTTTTACAGTCCGGATCTTCGGCAATACCAATTCCAATCGGAATAACTTCTAATAAAGTTTGTAGCTCTTTGACGCGGCGCTCTAGTGCCTGATTCAGTTTGAGGATTTTTTCTTGAGCCAGCTGGCGTTCCGTGATGTCGGTATTCACTCCAATCCATTTATAGGGATTGCCTCGCTCATCCCACAAAACGGTTCCCCGATCCATCCAGTATAGGATGGTTCCATCCTGGCGCTGTACACGGTACTCTTGACAAAATGCTTCCCGTGTTTTTAAGTGCCGTTCCACCGCAGCCATGACGCGCCGGCGATCATCGGGGTGAATCGCATTTTGCCAGCCTTCCAACGTTCTAGGAAATTCTCCTGGCGCGTATCCTAAATGTTCATCAATATTGCCAAACCACTCGATGCGCCGGCTATTGAGTTCCCATTCATAAATTAAGTCGCTGGCGCATTCGGCAGCCATGCGAAATCGCTCTTTTGCTTGCGCCACAGCGGCTAGTGCACTGGATCGCTCGGTGACATCTAGAACTAAAGACAGCACAGAAACTAATTTGCCACACTCATCTAACTGAGCCGAGTTGTACCACTCACAAACAACAACTGAACCGTTCTTTGTATAGTTGCGATTGTATGAAATATTCCGCACTTCTATGCCGTCAACTAATCGGTTCAGGATGCTGGTGACCCCTTCTACATCTTCTTCGAAGACGAATGGCCAATCACTTGAATGCTTGAAGATCACTTCATCTGGCTGCCAGCCAAACAGCCTTTCAGCGCTTGTTGACCACCGCCTCACCCGAAATTCTCGATCCCATTCAATAACTGCCAGTGGTGTATTTTCGACATGAAAATTAAGTTTTTGAAGTGCGAAGCGCAGAGCTTCTTCCATGCGCTTGCGTTCTGTTAAATCAACAATAAAGCAAACACAATCTTCTTGAGATTCTTCTAGCAAAGCGGTGCCCACTAAAACGGGGACGCGAGTGCCATCTTTGCGAATATATTCTTTTTCCCAAGGCGTGCCATTTGCTGATGCTTTGATTTCGCAAATTTTTTGTTCGTCGAGCCGGCGATATTCTGGCGGGGTCATGACATCCCAACGTAAAGCGCCTGAGTGCAGCTCTGCTTTTGAGTAGCCAAGCATCTGTAAAAAGGCGTCGTTGGCGTCGGTGATGTGGCCGCTAAAGTCGGCGAAAAAGATTCCCATGAGGTTGGATTCAGCCATGCGCCGAAACCGTGCTTCGCTTTTCCTGAGCGCTTCTTCAGCCTGCCGATGTTCGGTGATGTCGATGCCGGTGCCAATGATATATTCAACTTCGCCGGCACCGTCGTGCAGAATTGTGTTAGACCAAGCGATCAGCCGGCGACGCTTGTCTTTGGTTAACCAGTCGTTGTCATATTGGTTGTGAAGCTCACCGGCTTGTAAGTTCTGGAATACGCGTTTAACCGACTCGACTTGTTCTGGAACGATGAACTTGTCCCAAACATAAGCGCCTTTAACTTCGTTAAATGTGTATCCTGTTGCCTGCTCACAAGCTCGGTTAAAGCTAACAATTCGCCCCTGCCGGTCAAGAACCACCACTAAACTGCCAATTGTATCGAGTACAGCAGTGGTAAAATCGCGCTCTTTGCGGAGTGCTTCTTCAGCTCTTTTACGCTCGCTAATATCGGCAATTAAAGCCATTGTGCTGTTTATATTACCTTCTGCATCCGGCAGTGGTGCTCCCCAAACAGCAACCTCTATTTTCTCTCCTGATTTGTTTTGCCGGCACACTTCTATCCCAGAGACTAGCTGTCCTTGCAACTTCAGTTTGTGCAAGGTGCGAAATTCTTCCTGTTTCTCTGGTGGGACAAAAGGAACGGGGCGATTTAACACCTCTTGTTCTGTCCAGCCAAATATTTTCTCAGCGGCTGGACTCCACATTTTAATGTTAGCTTGAGTATCCAAGGCAATAACTGCCACCGGCGAGGCTTGAATGAGCGTCTCAAGCTTTTGGTTGGTTTCTCGCAGCGCTGCCTCTGCTTGTTTTAATTCAGTTATGTCATGGGTGATATTCAACAAAGATTGGGTTGAACCATCCTTGGCAAATTCAGGAACAATCCGAGATTGATAGTATTTGATTCCGCTGGGTGTGGCGAAACTATTCTCCATTACGCACTGTTGTCCTGTTGCCAGCACTTGACGAAATGTTTGTTCCCATTTTGCGAGGAGTTCCGCTGGTAACCCTAACTCCCAGAGAGTTTTTCCGATGAAGAATGCCGGTGGCATTCGCGTCACTTGTTCAACCGCTTGATTCATGTAAAGGTATCGCAGATTTTCATCTAAACGTGCGATAACATCCGGCGCATTTTCGGCGAGTGCTTTAAATTCCTGTTCCCTCCGGTGCAGTTCTTCCTCCGTCCGCTTGCGTTCTGTAATATCGCGGAAATAAATAGAAAGCCCTTCCGGGGAAGGATAAGTGCGCGTTTCAAAACAGGTGTTTAAGGTGCAGGAAAACTCTTCAAAGGTGGCGGGGACTTGCTGTGCGAATGATCGCTGACATTCCTGATAAAAAATCTCGCCAACTGCTGTAGGAAATACCTCCCATATATTCTTGCCGAGCAATTCTTCTCGTGTTTTGCCAACCATTCGTGCGGCTGCTTGGTTGACATAGGTATACCGCCACTCGTGATCTAAGGAGATAAAGCCATCGGTGATGCTCTCTAGAATATTGATGGTTTGCTGCTGTGCTGCTTCGGCTGTTATGCGTAGCTGCTGCTCACGGCGAGTCGCCTCTTGCCGCAGTTTGGCCATTTGCAGGTGAGTGCGGACGCGAGCGAGTAATTCGCGGGCGGAGAAGGGCTTGATCAGGTAGTCATCAGCACCGGCTTCGAGTCCTTCAATGCTAGATTCTTCCCCAGAACGGGCAGAGAGCAGAATCACCGGCACTTGTTGGGTGTGTGTGCCGGCACGCAGTTCTCGCAACAGCCCGATTCCATCTAAACGAGGCATCATCACGTCGCTGAGGATCAAGTCAAAATTGCCCTCGCGTGCGGCGGCTAGGGCGGCTGCACCATCTGCCACTGCCTCAACTTCATAATATTGCTCTAGCAACCCCTTGACATAATCTCGCATATCTAAATTGTCATCAGCCAAGAGAATGCGCTCGGAGGAGGGGGAAGAGGAGGGGGTGAGGGGGTGAGAGGGTGAGACGGGAGAGGGGGATGGGCTTGGCGTCTGTTGTGTTTCTGCGGGTGCCGGCAGCCAGCGCTGTGCTTCTTCGATATAGGGGGTGCCACCGAGGGCGGTTGAGGCAAGGGTGCGGGTGCCGCCGATGCGCTCTGCCGGCAAGTGGCGGGTGCCGGTGGGAATGGAAACGGTGAACGTGGTGCCAATTCCGACTTGGCTGCTGACTTCGACGGTGCCGCCATGCAGATGGACGAGTTCTTGCACTAAGGCTAAACCGATGCCGGTGCCTTCATGGGTGCGGGAAGTCGCACCTCGCACGCGGTGGAAGCGCTGGAAAAGATGGGGGAGTTCTTCTGGTGGGATGCCGGTGCCGGTGTCGCGCACCTGGAGAATTGAGCATTGAGCGCTTTCTTGAGGATTACTTTTTGATGGTTTGCGTTCTATTTTTAAAGAAACTTCGATTTCACCGGCAAACGTAAATTTAAACGCATTTGAAAGTAAATTAAAAACAATTTTTTCCCACATTTCTTGATCAACAAACACGGGTTCGCCTAGTGGGGAACAATTGACGGTGAAACGTAAACCGGCTCGTTCGATAGCTGAGCGAAACACACTGGCAAGTTCTGCGGTGAACGTTGCCAAGTCAGTTTGCTGATAAACAGCTTGCACGCGCCCTGCTTCGAGGCGGGAAAAATCTAGCAGGGTATTGACCAGCTTGAGCAAGCGTAAGCTATTGCGGTGGACTGTTTCGAGCTGTTCGCGATACCTGGGCGAGAGTGAGTTTTCCGCATCGGCCAAAATATCCTCAACCGGCCCAAGTAAAAGCGTTAGTGGGGTGCGAAACTCGTGGCTGACGTTGCTAAAAAAAGCTGTCTTCGCCCGATCAATCTCGGCGAGTGCTTCAGATCGCTTGCGTTCTTCTTCGTAAGCGCGGGCGTTGGCGATAGCTGTAGCGATGTGGCCGGCTGCCAACTCAAAGAAATTTCGATAGTCTTCATCAAGTGCCCTGCGGGGGCTAATACCGGCCACTAAAATGCCGGCGGGTTGACTTTGGCCCGGTTGCGCCACCGGCAGTACAACGGTTGAGTTTTCAATTGCCACGGAGTGGTTGTGTGTTGAGCCGGCCAAGCTTTGCCCATCATGACAGGCCGGTTCTGCTGGGATTGTCTGTGTTTGTGCTAATAATAGCCAGCTTTTGGGAAATTCCTCGTAAGCGGATAAGTCGATGGTTTGGGGAGGTGTAGCGGGAGTTAAGCCGGTTGTTCCGGCGAGATGGGCGGTGTGTCCCTCAGCCTCAAGCAAATAAAGTAAAGCAAAGGGAATGTCTGCGGGGTTGCCGGCCAGTGTTTTGAGGGCGATAGAGCAGGCATCCCCGGCAGTTTTTGCTTCGGCAGCACCGGCAGCTAATTCGCGCAAGGTGCGCTGCCGGCGTTCCCTCAGGACGCGACTGGTGGTTTCGTTGACGGCTGTAAAGACTCCGCACACCCTACCCCTGTCGTCTCGAATCGCACTATAGGAAAATGTGAAGTAGCTTTCTTCAACGTAGCCGTTACGATCAAGTTCAAGCAACAGATCGTCTGACCAAGTGGCCTCTCCTGTTGCGAGTACACCCTCAAGCATTGGGCCGATGATATGCCAAACTTCCGGCCAAACGTCACGTCCAGGCTTACCCAAAGATTTCGGGTGTTTCTGGGTGCCAAAAATCGGAATGTAGGCATCGTTATAAAAAACAATCAGATCCGCACCCAACCAGAGAATCATTGGGAAGCGGGAGGCCAAACAAATGCTCAAGGCTGTACGCCAGCTTTGAGGCCAGTTTTCTGCCGGCCCAAGGGCTGTGCTTGACCAGTCGAGCGCTCGCATTAGGGCACCCATCTGTCCGCCGCCGGCGAACACATCTTCTGGTACAGTCGCCTTTATGGGATCTGTCCAATTTTCCATCTGGGCGTCTCCTTTTGCGTCAGCTCTCACGCGACTCTTCAAGCACTAAGGTATAAGAATTAGTTTACTGCCGGTATCCCTCATGTGTGGTAACTTGCCGGTCACCACGCATGAGGTGATTAACATGATGTCTTTGTCACAAAAACCGTCAATTTTACACTTTTGAGATGTGTTTTCTTGCTGCTAGGTACAGTCTTTTCCTGTCTACCTGCACTAGACTAGAGCTGCAACCCCATGCAATTCTTTGCCTAGCTTAGTACGAGAGCATCGATTATGGACTACTTTTTTGCAGTCGTCGCCCCCCTTGCAGTGGTAATTATTGGTGGATGTACTGTACGCTCTGTGAAAATTATCAGTGAAGAAAATGAAGCCTTGGTTGAGCGACTGGGCAAATTCCATCGCAAACTGGAATCCGGTCTCAACTTTATTAATCCTATCCTCGATACGGTTGTTTTAGAAGACACGCTCAGTGAACGAGTCTTGGAGCTGAAGCCAAGCCAAGCAATTACAAAAGATAATGTTTCGCTGATTATAGATGCAGTGCTTTACTGGCGGGTCATCGAACTAGAACTGGCTTATTACAAAGTTCAAGATATTGAAGAAGCGCTGAGAAAGTTGGTTCTTACCACGCTGCGATCTGAGATTGGCGAGATGGATTTACAGAAGACTTTCTACTCCAGAAAAGATATTAATAAAGCGATGTTGAGAGAGTTGGATGATGTCACTGATCGCTGGGGTGTTAAAGTCACGCGCGTTGAGGTGCAGGAAATTACGCCAACACCGAAAGTCATAGAAGCAATGGAGTTAAAACGAGCGGCGGAATTTAAAAAACAAGCAGATATTTTGGAGGCTGAGGGCACTGTGCGAGCGATGGAACTGCTTTCAACTGCCATCAAATCACAATCTAATAGTAAAGATATTTTGCAGTTTCTTGTGGCTCAAAGATATGTAGAAGCGAATCAAAAATTGAGTGAAAGCCCGAATGCAAAAATTGTTTTTATGGGTTCAGAACCTTTGGGTTCCTCAATGGGTGAGTTGTTAAATAACTCGACGATTAGTCCTCCTGAAAGCAATGGCTCGAATTCAAAGTCTAAATAACCTGAGTTCGGGTTAAGCAGAAGGAAGGAAAAACGCATTGATACAGTTGCTCAAACAACTTTTGGGATATATAGCCTCGCTCAGCCACCACCTTACCAGACAACCCTTTGAGTAGAGTGGGCACAGGCTTACGATCAAATGCAATTGCCAGCAGTGACAGCGATATTCAGCAGTTCCCCCTTGTCATTACAAACCAGATGTAGTTTAAAGCCTTTGAACCAATCAAAAGAAGTCTTACCCCGCCTGCCGATATCCTTGAACACCTTGTGCCCTTTGATTCGTCGGTTATGACAGACCGCAATCTTGGTCGAGTCCATTACAGACACGCCTTTCCACTGACCAAAACAACTGTGTAGATAGATACTTAAAGGTATCAGGGTGGAAGGCATCCATTCTACAAAGCGTTGATAACTCACCAACGCCGGGAAAGGCGCAACTCCACTGTCCACGTACCTTCTCCTGGTAAAACGCTTTAAAACTCCGCTAATGAGATTGATGAAATGCAATCTCGATGGTCATGATTTCACTGGGGCACAGTTGACGATGGCGGTGGCGATGTTTGAGTCCATCCCCCATCAGTTGTTTATGCCACAAAGGTTCAAAAAGAAGGCAAAAATCATCGACAGAGCAAAAAAGTTCTTCTAGACGGGGCATGGCACGAGCAAGTATTGCTGTTGTGTGATGACTTTTAGCTTACTCGCTTGTCCCTTCCTTATCGCGAACTCAGGTTACTGGTAGGGTTTGAGGGGCAATTCAACCTGGAACTTTGAGCCTTTACTCACTTCACTTGTGACGTGGATGTGCCCGCTATGGGCTTGAACAATTTGCTGGGCGATCGCCAACCCTAGCCCAAAGCCGCCACTGTCCTGAGAACGCTGAGTGTCTACCCGGTAGAAGCGATCAAAAATATAGGGTAAGTCGGTTTCTGGAATACCGACACCTGTGTCGATTACCTGAATTACTGCCCAACCAGGGTGGGGCACCAAGCGCACCAGGATTGTACCGCCAGCAGGGGTATATTTACAGGCATTGTTGAGCAAATTTTCGATCGCTTGTTGTAGCAAATCAGGATCAGCCCACAGTTCAATCAGTTGCTCAGACTGCTCGTAGGTCAGGTTGATAGTTTGCTGTTCTGCTAAGGTTGCAAACTGAGTTACCAAACTTTTGAGCAAACCGTTAAGGTTAATTAATTTGAGTGACTCTGGTGTAAGCTGCCCCTGATGACGAGCAAGCAATAACAGATTATTAACGAGCGTACCCATTGATTTCGCACTATCCACAATGTTTTCTAAAGGAGGGTGATAGTGAGAATCATTGACGGCGATGAGTAATCCGAGTTGAGCGTTGGTCAGAATCGCGGAAATGGGTGATCGCAACTCATGGGAAGCATCTGCTGTGAACCGTTGAAGCTGTTGATAGGCTTGCCGAATCGGTTGCATGGCAAAGCCGCTGAGAATCCAACCCGTAAGCGCAATTAGCCCTAATGTGATCGGTACTGTTAGAGTCAGCGCCATCTGAAGCTGCTGAAGTTCTTGTTGAGTCTCCATGAGAGGAGTGGCAACCTGAAGATACCCCAAAGTTCCAGTTCTGCCCTCTACAGGTAATGTCGCCTGACGGAGCCAAATTTTTTCCTCCCAAAGTGGATCTGTCGATTGAACCGTGAGATAACCAAGGGGTGTATTTAACTGGTCTGGAGAAGACGCTCCAAAAAAGCGAACGAGCCGTCCTTGCGCGTTATACCAGCGCACATAAATCAGATCCTCTGTAAGTGGGTGTGAACCACTGCCCAATAACGGAACATGGCTCAGATCGACCTGGCTTTGGTCTTGACGAACTTCATAATGCACACTGGCAGCCATTACTCTGGTCTTATCGTAGAG
Organism: Microcoleus sp. FACHB-68; assembly: GCF_014695715.1. Taxonomy (NCBI): domain Bacteria; kingdom Bacillati; phylum Cyanobacteriota; class Cyanophyceae; order Oscillatoriales; family Microcoleaceae; genus Microcoleus; species Microcoleus sp. FACHB-68. The sequence continues at coordinate 316,867 of NZ_JACJOT010000018.1, read as the reverse complement.
CAGGCGATCAAGTGCTTCCAGTTTTTCCTTGATCTCGATCTGATAAATCACTCCAGCAAACAGCACTAGAATGCTTCCCATCGAAAGGGTGAACCAACGAGCCAGGTTGCGACGACTTCGGTTAAACACGTCTTGCCTTCAAGATTTATGCTTTTCAGGGGGCGTCAGGCGATAGCCCATGCCATAGATGCTCTCCACCCAATCAGCCGCTCTTACAGTCTGCAAGCGTTGACGCAGTTTGCGAACCAGGACAGTCATTGCATTGCTTTCGGGTTCAGTTCCCCACTCCCATACTGCCTGCTCAATTTGGTTGCGGGTTAACACTTGCCGGGGATGGCGCATGAAGTACTCCAACAGTTGGAACTCACGACTGGAAAGAGAAACAGTTGCACCTTGCCGTTCGACAGTCAGGGTATCGAGGTGGAGGTGGAGATCCTCAAGACTCAGTGTATCTCCCTGCCAGAGGGGAGATCGCCGTCTTAATGCCCGGACTCGGGCCATGAACTCCATCAGGTCGATCGGTTTCACCAGGTAGTCATCTGCACCTGCATCTAATCCAGTTACTTTTTCAGGCGTGGTGTCTCTTGCCGTGATCATCAAGACTGGAGCCGTTTTTCCTGCTGCTCGATATTGCCGACAGAGGGTTACACCGCTGACACGCGGTAACATCCAGTCTAGAACCAGCAGATCATATTCTTTTTCGGATAAAAGCCACTGAGCGGTCTCTCCATCTTTTACCCCATCTACGCTGTGCCCTGCCTGGGACAGTGCCATTTGCAGCGGCATTAGTTGTTTTGGGTCATCTTCCACCAGCAAAACTCTCATTCCTTTGCTGCTCCCCCTTGCGGCTTGCAAGATTGAGAATAGGCATTTAGTGTAATGTAAACATCTCCTTTGAGCCAGATTTTGAGGCAGATCAGGCTGTACTAGAGTGCAGATAACGGAATATGCAAGCTGATGAGAAACAGTAGTGGGTGGCGTATGACAAAACGATGGCTGCAAGCATCAGGGGCAGAGTTCTGGTTGCCACTGCCGTTTGTGGCGATCGCCTTTTGGTTTGGCACCAATATTCTCATGGCTCAAGAGCTGCGGCAACCCCAACCGACTGAAACGAAACTTCAGGCAGATACTCAGCTTAAAGCGACTGTATCCATCAACATCCTGCTGATCAATGCAATCATCAATCGACAGCAGGGAGTTACGCAGGTTGAGGTAGAAACAACGGAACCTATCTTGAAGCGGTTGGAACTGGAATTGCCCATGACCAACACCAATCAAATCGAGGCAGCGATCGCGCAAGAACTTCAGTTATCTCGTCAAGATGTGCGGCAACTCGTTCGTTATGAAATTGTTGAATGAGGTTGCTGTGTCAATAGACAAAGTGCGCCAATCGCCATTGTAATCACATAAACCCAGTGAAATAGAGCTTGCAGATCCATAAGCTACCTCCGTTTCTTCTTAGTCCTAACTCACAAATGTGATCTAAAAGTGAGCAGTAAAAGTTTGGCCCTCACTTTTTACTCACTTTCTTGAAGGACGCTAGAGAGTAATGAGGTGGGCAAGGCCGGCTTACGGTAGCCTTGCCACTCCAGATTGTATGGGGCCAGGAGGAAATGAGATGGTAGTACTAGATAGCGTCAAATCAACGGAACACCAATGGCATCACCTTTCTCAGGAGCAGGTTGTCCACTCGCTCAAAACTGATCCTGAAAGGGGATTGTCTTTTACAGAAGCAGCAGAACGACACGAGCGCTTTGGTCCTAATCAGTTAACCGCTCAGAAAAAACAGAGTGCCTGGTTGCGATTTCTTCAGCAATTCAATCAACCGCTGCTCTATATTTTGCTGGTTGCGGGACTGGTGACAGCATTTCTGCAAGAGTGGATCGATTCGGGCGTGATTTTTGGGGTGACGCTGCTCAATGCCATCATTGGCTTTGTGCAAGAGGCGAAGGCAGAAGATGCGATCGCTGCTTTATCGGAAGCTGTCACAACTGATGCAACCATTCGCCGCAACGGTCAAAAGCAAGTGGTTTCATCCCGCGAACTGGTTCCTGGCGATCTCGTCCTACTGTCTTCCGGCGATAAAGTACCTGCCGATCTGCGGCTGATTGAAATTCGTGACTTACAGGTAGACGAATCAGCCCTAACAGGAGAATCAGTTCCAGTCGAAAAAACCCTTCAGCCTCTAGAAGCAGACACTCCGCTAGCAGAGCGCACCAACATGGCGTACACCGGCAGCCTTGTCACCTTTGGGCAGGGGCGTGGAGTTGTTGTAGGCATTGGAGAGATGACCGAAACCGGGCACATCTCCCAACTAATGCAGCAGAGTACAGCCATAGAAACTCCTCTAACTCGCAAAATCGATAAATTCAGCAAAACCTTGCTGTACGTTGTATTGGGCTTGGCGACCTTCACCTTTGCCGTTGGCGTTGCTCAAGGGTTTTCCTGGGTTGCGGTGTTCAAAGCAGCGGTTGCGCTGGCAGTCAGTGCGATTCCCGAAGGGTTGCCTGCCATTCTCACGGTGACATTAGCGCTCGGTGTGTCTCAGATGGCAAAGCACCATGCCATCATTCGTAAATTACCTGCGATCGAGACACTGGGCAGCACCACTGTAATTTGTTCCGACAAAACCGGAACCCTGACCCAGAATCAAATGACGGTTCAGGAAATTGACGCAGGTGGAAGACGTTATCGGGTGAGTGGAGGAGGTTATACACCAGATGGAGAAATCTCTCTGAATGGATATGCAATTGACCTGGCAAAGGCACCTGCATTGTATGAATGCCTGCAAGCCGGACTGTTGTGCAACGACTCTCATCTGGAGGTACAGGACGGAAACTGGATGGTGGTCGGTAGCCCCACAGAAGGAGCGCTGATTGCTGCAGCTCACAAAGCTGGACTCAGTACAGACAAGCTGGAGCAGGCGCTTCCTCGGCTCGACACCCTGCCGTTTGAATCTCAATTTCAATACATGGCAACACTACATCGCAGCCGCCCAGAACCGTTAATTTATGTCAAAGGTTCGGCTGAAGCCATCCTCAAGCGATGTCGTCAAATGCTGGATGAAGATGGAGAGCCACTCGCCCTCAACCCAACGCAAATTGAGCAAACTGTAGAGAGTATGGCAAAAAAAGGGCTGCGAGTTCTGGCACTTGCCAGGAAAGCTGTCCCTGATTCTCAAAGCTCTATTGAGCATTCTGATCTGGAGCAAGGTTTAGTATTTCTGGGGCTGCAAGGCATGATCGATCCGCCCCGTCCTGAAGCGATTCAAGCCATTGAATCCTGTAGATCTGCGGGAATTCAGGTCAAGATGATCACGGGCGACCATGCCAAAACAGCAGCGGCGATCGCTCAACAAATGGGTCTAAATTCAACTAAGAATGCACCTGTTGTCACAGGTCAAGAACTTGCGCGACTGGATGAGCAAGGATTAGCCAACGCCGTTGCACAGAGCAATGTATTTGCGCGCGTTGCACCCGAACAAAAACTGCGGATTGTGGAAGCCCTCCAATCCAAAGGTGAAATTGTGGCAATGACCGGAGATGGAGTCAACGATGCGCCTGCATTGAAGCAAGCTGACATCGGGGTAGCAATGGGCATCAGTGGCACTGAAGTCACGAAAGAAGCGGCAGATATGATTCTGACAGACGATAACTTTGCCTCGATCGAGGAAGCTATCGAGGAAGGACGCACCGTTTATAAGAATCTATTGCGGGCGATCGCCTTCATCTTGCCAGTGAACGGTGGCGAATCCATGACCATCTTGATTGCCGTAATGCTGGCAACTCCACTGCCCATTTTACCAATACAAATTCTCTGGCTGAATATGGTCAGTTCCGTTGCCTTGAGTCTACCGTTGGCATTTGAGCCGCCATCTCCAGATGTGATGCAACAGCCGCCTCGTCCTGTGAATGAACCGCTGTTGTCGCGCAGGCTAATCACACGAATTTTAACTGTTTCACTGTTTAACTGGATTGTGATCTTTGGAACCTTTGAATGGATTATACAAACTAGCGGAAATGAAGCCCTAGCACGAACAATGGCAATCCAGGCATTGGTTGCAGCAGAAGCATTCTACCTGTTAAGCATTAGCCGATTTGTTCCGGCAGTTGTTGCGAAGCTACGCGGTAAAAATGAATCACTCGGCTACGCAGTGGCAATTGGCATTGCAAGTGTTCTACTGGTTCAGTTCCTATTTAGTCAGTGGAGCATCATGAACCAGCTATTTGCGACTGAAGCATTAACTCTAACTCAAGGCTTTATCTGTGTCGGTATTGGGATACCTATGATTGCTTTAGCTGCGTTGCTAAAGCGGATTGCTCCACTGAAATAAATGGCTTCAATAAAGCCACTCTTCTAATTGTGCCGGCACCACGTAATTTGTAGCGTTAACTATTCATCTTTTATCATGACTCCTCATAATCTCAAACAGGCGATCGGCATCTTCTCTAATCGTCAAGACGCAGAACAAGCACTAGCTGAGCTAAAAAACAAGGGTTTTCCCATGCACAAGCTCTCAGTGATTACCAAGTCTTCTGGTAATGACGATAATTTAGATAGGCATTTAAATAGACAAAGTGTGCGGCAGCCTTCAATAATAAGAGCAGAAGGTGCAAAAACAGGCGCGATTACAGGAAGCATGGGAGTAGGTTCACTCGCCATAATTGTTGGACTCAGCAGCCTGCTAATTCCTGGTATTGGTCAGGCATTAGCGGTAGAAAGCCTTTTAACAACTTTTCTTGGCAGTGGAATTGCCGCAACTGCTGGTGGTCTATATGGCGCACTTCGAGGATGGCTGGTGCCAGAAGAACAGGCAAAAATTTACAACGACAGATTTAACCAGGGAGATTATTTGATCATCATGGAGGCAGTAGAAAACGAGATCTTGATTGCTGAACCTGTCCTTAAATATTGGGGGATTCGGACGTGGCGTGTCTATGATGTATCTTGAATCTAAACTAACGTGAGTTCGGGATAAGGAGGGGTGGAACAGATACAGTTGAAAGTGCCTAATTCTCAACCTATCTGACCACCCTATGCCTAGTCTAGAAGCCTTGTTTTGCCATGTGGATGATTTTTGCCGATGGTTTGAACCACGCTGGCAGCAACGCCTGTTGGATAAAGGGTTACAGCGTCGTTGCCGCTGCCGCAATCTGAGCTTAAGCGAGATCATGCCTTCTCTTGATTGCCTTCCATCAATCGGCGTATCGCAACTTCAAGTGGTTCAGTTGCCCAGTTCGTCTGTCGCTATTGGCGCAAAGCCTTTCCTCGATTAGTCAGCTACCAACGCTTTGTGGAATAGATGCCATCGACCCTGATGCCGCTGTGCGCCTACTTGCGCCACTGCTTTGGCAACTGTACTGGCATCAGCTTTATTGATTCGACCAGTATCAAGGTCTGCCACAACCGTCGCATCTCCTCCCACAAGGTGTTCAATACCCTAGCGGCTAGAGGCAAAACGTCCCTAGGCTGGTTCTTCGGGTTTAAGCGGAACCTGGTGGTGAACGAGCAAGGACAGTTGCTTAATGCAGTCCTCACTCCTGGCAATATGGATGACCGTGAGCCTGTCCCTCAATTGCTACAACAGCTTTTTGGCAAGGTTTTTGGTGGCAGGGGATATATCTCCGAGAAACTCGCCCTTCAACTTTGGCCCGATTGGGGGATTCAACTGATAACTAAGCTCAAACGGAACATAAAAAACCGCTTGATCACATGGGCAGATAAGTTGCTCCTACGGCGACGAGCCATTATGGAATCGGTGATTGATTAGTTGAAGAACATTTCTCAGAGAGAGCATTCTCGTCACCGTTCACCCATCAACTGCCTAGTCAATTTGGTCTGCGGCTTGATTGCCTATTGCCACCAGCCAAAGAAACCATCCCTCATACCCGATGCCTCTTTGCCCGCGTCTGTTTAACCCGAACTGACGTTAAATAAATTTAAGATAGTTTAATAGCAATTCTCAATGGCATAAAAAATGGGGAAAAGTCAGAAAGACCTGGGGGAAGCCTCCTAAACCCCCTGCAAATGGGGTGATCTGCTGAGCGTCAATACCCCCAAGGGCAATTCTGAATGAGTTCTTAGGATTTGAAATTTTAGATTGAACACACGAGAGAATTGCTATAAGCGCTTTTTTATTTTCGATAAATCGCGTCAGCAACGCGGCAGACATCGCGCATTTCTCGAACATCATGAACCCGCAGGATATCGGCAGCACCGGCAACGGCGGCACAACAGGCTGCAGCGGTTCCCCAGACACGGGCTTTGGGTTCGGGTTGATCTAAAATATGACCGATAAAACTTTTACGCGAAGGGCCAACTAAAAGGGGACAACCAAGGGATTGGAACACCGGCATCTGTCTAAGAATTTCTAGATTTTGCTCGTAATTCTTGGCAAATCCAATGCCGGGATCGATGATAATTCTAGAGCGCTCAATTCCTGCGGCAATGGCAGCATCAATTCGCTGCGTGAGAAATTCCGAGATTTCCCCAATCAAATCTTGATAATTTGTTAGCTTTTGCATGGTTTGGGGAGTGCCCCGGATGTGCATCAACATCACCGGCACCCCTAGCTGCGCCACAACCGGCAGCATTTGGGGGTCGAAGGTGCCACTGGAGATGTCATTGATGATATCTGCGCCGGCTGCAATGGCTGCCTGCGCCACCTGTGATCGGGCGGTATCAACAGAAATTGGCACCTCATTTAGAGCTGTTGAGCCGGCTGCTTTCCGCAGTTCTCGCACCACCGGCACCACGCGCTCGATTTCTTCCTCAACAGACACCTCAAGCGCACCGGGACGGGTTGATTGCCCCCCGACATCAATGATGTCTGCGCCGGCATCTGCCAGTTCTTGAGCCTGCGCCACGGCAGCAGCCAGGGTGTTGAACGATCCGCCATCGCTAAAGCTATCGGGCGTAACGTTCAAAACACCCATCAAATAGGTGCGACTTCCCCAATTAAAGGTGCGTCCCCGAATGGTTAAAGGTGCCGGCATTGCCTACGCCCTTTTTGCTATTTGTAATTCACAATTCGCGCAAAGCTTGCCGGTTCGAGACTCGCGCCTCCCACCAAAACGCCGTCAATTTCTGGCTGAGCCATGATTTCATCAATATTATCTGGCTTGACAGATCCGCCATATTGAATCGGTACATCGGCATTGCTGAGCTGCTGCCGAATTAACCCAACAACTCGATTGGCTTCTTTGGCTTGGCAGGTGTCGCCGGTGCCAATTGCCCAGATCGGTTCGTAGGCGACGATCAGGTTATTTTGATCGACATCTACGAGGCCTTTTTCCAGTTGGCCAATAATATGAGTTTCTGTTTCCCCGCCGTCCCGCTGTTGCTTGGTTTCGCCAACGCACAAAATTGGGGTGAGTCCGTGTTTCTGGGCGGCTTTCAGACGCCGGTTCACCGTTTCATCGGTTTCGCCAAAGAACTGCCGGCGTTCGCTGTGGCCAACGATCACGAAACGCACGCCAAGTTCTGTGAGCATTGGGCCAGAAATTTCACCTGTGTAAGCACCGGCGTCTTCCCAATGGACGTTCTGTGCTCCTAGCCGCAGGCGACTCCCGTGCATATTCTTTGAGAGATTTCCCAAGGTTGTGAAGGGAACGCAGAGGATAATTTCTCTTTCTTCTGGGGTTTCATCCAGGTGGTTCACAAATCCCTGCAAAAACTCCAGGGCTTCTGCCTGGGTTTTGTACATTTTCCAGTTGCCGGCAAGAACGATTTTCCTCACAGGTGATTCAGTTTAGTTAAGAATGGTATAAATAGCACCCTCCAGTCTAAAGCTTTTTGGGGGCGTATCAATTTTAGATTTGAGATTTTTAGTTTGAGTGCGACTGGTGAGCCGGCAGATTTTCTGGTTTGTCAGGGAAAAATCAGCCGGTGAGAAGTTCGGGAAAATGCCGGCGCTAGGCTCCGAGTGCGGTATTCTCAAAGTTAGGTTCTGTTTTCAGCTTATCCCCGCCGCTCGTTATGACACCGCCGGATCTTCGGGAACTCGCACAGCAGGGCGATCTTAATGCAATTGCGGCCCTGCTCAACCGCCAGTTGCAGCCTCTAGGCATGACGGCTCAAACTTCCCTACAGGGTGAAGAATGTTTGGTCGTTTTGCTGGAATCCGTTGAGTTTGTGCCGGATCGCTATGCGGTTGTGCAACTGATTCGCAACGAGCTGACAGATTTAGAGTTTGATGAGATTAATCGGGTGAAAGTTCGCGGACGACAAGCCGGTCAGGAAGAGTTGGCTTGGAGTCACGAAGTTGGGCTGGAGGTTGGCACCTATTCGATGCTCATGGTTTCTCAAGCCCAAGATCAAAATGCGTCGGTGCCGGCACCCGCGACTGAGGCTAATCAATCGCAACAATTGCTTTTAGAACCCCAACGCTGGCAGAAAATTGCAATTGGCATACTCACCGCAGTGTTAGTCTTGGCGCTGCTAGTTTTTGCCGGCCAGAAGTTAATTCCTGGGTTTTCAGACAACATTTTCAGACCTGGAAATAACGAGGGAAATCCTACCGTGCCGGCAACCCAACCCTGAGCTTGCAAACAGCTCAGGGCGTACGTTTTATTGACAAACGACCCAACAAAAGCGACGCTTTACGGATTCGCTGCCGCCGCCCGTGCTGCCGCCGCCTCATCTGGGTGAATACCCAAGCGTGTGAGATTGATGCGACCCTTCTGGTCGATTTCTCGCACTTTGATAATCACCTCATCGCCGACAGAAAGCTCATCTTCCACCTTGCCAACGCGATAGTCAGCGATCTGGGAAATGTGGATCATGCCTTCTTTACCGGGCAGAAACTCCACAAACGCCCCGATGGGGATAATGCGAGTGACGTGACCGACATAGACATCGCCGGCACTGAGCTTGCGCGTCATATTCTGGATAATGGTGCGTGCTCGCTGAGCTTTTTCGCCTTCTATCGCAGAAATTGTGACGGTGCCATCGTCCTCAATGTCAATCTTGGCACCCGTTTCTTCGGTAATGCCCTTAATCGTCTTACCACCCGGCCCAATGATCATGCCGATTAAGTCTGGGTCAATCTTAATCGTCAGCAGGCGTGGTGCGAAGGGTGAGAGTTCTTCACGGGGTTTGTCAATCGTGCTGAGCATTTTTTCCAGGATGTGCATCCGCGCCGGCTTGGCTTGGTGGATGGCGTCGGCGATCACCTGTATCGACAAACCGGATATTTTCATATCCATCTGCAATGCCGTAATGCCGGTATCGGTGCCGGCCACTTTGAAGTCCATGTCGCCCAAAAAGTCTTCGATGCCCTGAATATCTGTGAGGATGCGAACTTCGTCACCTTCTTTGATCAGTCCCATTGCCGCGCCACTCACCGGCTTGATGATGGGTACACCGGCATCCATCAAGGCTAAGGTTGAGCCGCAGACTGAACCCATTGAGGTGGAACCATTAGAAGAGAGAATTTCCGACACCACCCGAATCACATAGGGAAATTCTTCCTTCGGCGGCAGAATCGGCGTAATTGCGCGGGCGGCTAGGGCACCGTGACCGATTTCGCGGCGTCCGGGTGCTCTCATCGGCTTGGTTTCACCCACAGAGAAGGGAGGGAAGTTGTAATGGTGCAGGTAGCGCTTCTCGTCTTCCGGGTGCAAATCGTCTGCCAAATCTTGGGCGTCGCCAGGGGTTCCCAGTGTCACAACTGACATCACTTGGGTGAGTCCTCGGTTAAATAAGCCGGTGCCGTGAACGCGTCGCGGCAATAGCCCAACTTGACAGGAAACGGGACGGACTTGGTCGAGCTTGCGACCGTCAACCCGCACTCCATCTTCTACAATCTGCCGGCGCATCAGCTGTTTGGTGACATCTTTGAAAACAGTGCTGATGGCTTTGCTGTTTGCAGTGGCTGCGACTCGCAACGGGTCATCTTCTGACAGTTCTTCAATCGCGGTGACAACTTTGGTTGCTTTAATTTCATCCAAGGCTGCATCGCGGGCATTTTTATCGAGGTCAAACTGAGACAAAATGGCTTTGATGTCTGCGCTGACGCGATCGTGAATAAAGTTTTGCAGGGTTGGATCGACGGGCGGCTGTTCTTCTTGAATCAGCCCAATGCCGAGTGCTTCCATCAGCTCTCGTTGAGCTTTAATCAGGTCACAGGCGGCTTCGTAGCCAAAATCGATGGCTTCGATAATGTCCTGTTCTGGCAGTTGGTTCGCACCGGCTTCCACCATAATCACCCCATCTGGGGAGCCTGCGACCACTAAATCTAAGTCGCCGTTTTCAATCTCATGGTATGTTGGGTTGATAACGAAATCATCTCCAACTAAACCAACCCGCACTGCTGCCATTGGCCCATTAAAGGGAATTTGAGCTAATAGCACTGCCACAGAGGCTCCCGTCACGGCGAGCACATCCGGCGGTACTAATGCGTCCATCGACAGCGTTGTTGCGACGATCTGAATGTCATCGCGCAGCCAACCTGGGAATAGGGGACGCAGAGGCCGGTCAATCAAACGGCTGGTGAGTGTCACTTTTTCGGGGGGACGCCCTTCCCGCCGCAAGAACCCACCAGGAATCCGACCGGCAGCGTAAAGTCTTTCTTCGTAGTCTACTAACAGGGGCAGAAAATCGATGCCCTCTCTTCCTGTTGAGCGGGTTGCCGTCACTAAAACAGCCGTGTCTCCTGACTGAATTAACACTGAACCACCGGCCTGAGGCGCAAGTAGGCCAACCTTCAGCCGAATATCCCGTCCATCAAAGGATATCGACTTGTCGAATTCTTTCATGCAACACTTTTTCCTTCTCTATTCCTTTCTGTGGCAATCGTAGCACTGAATATACGGGTGCTGCCGCAAGGTTAATAAGTGTGTAAATTAGCCGGCTTGTCTGGTTTTGGATAGGGAATCTTCCTTTGTCTGGGACTTGCACAACTGCACCTGTTCCCCCACTCGTGGAACCCGCGCTCTCTTTGGGGTGCCGGTTGGGTTGTACAATAAAGCCAGGGCTGTAGATGTTGCCACAGGCTTGGGTGAAGTTTGGTTTCAGATATTCCCTAGGCTTCTCTTGCATTGTTGCCGGTGTGGCTGTTCTTGTTAATAGCTTGTGATGACCTATCCCCCAGCCGGCATATTCTGTCTGAGATAGAGCTTTAGCCTAAATTTACCCATCAATCATGACTCGATTCCCCAGCCCCTCTTAAAATTTGTTATTAAGGATGTCTCCCGGATATTTTTTACCGTATAGGGTTCGATTTGATACCATTAATACTGAATTTTGATAAGATTAATGTAAAATATTTTCTTAATAAAATTAATCAAAAATTCTCATATTTTCAAGTTTTAGAAAGTTGATCGGATGGGCGAATCTTTGAGGTGCTAATCGCAAAACCTCAAAGCAAGTTGCATTTTCAGTGTCAGTGTTAGATGAATTGTAAGGATTTCTAGATCGAATGGCAATTTTACATGGCAGTTGGTTAATTCAGCCTCAGGGAGGTTGTTTATTTATTTGGGGAGAAGTCTGGCGCAGAATGACGCTGTCTGAATCCCCAGAAGTTGCAGCGGTGTTACCTCATCCTTTGGCAATGGCACCGGCTGAACTAACAGAATTTATAAAATCGTTAAAAATAACCGCGATTAAGGGATTCGGGGAAAAGGGAAAAAGCAGCCGGTGGGAGTCTTTGATCTTTTCTGTTCCAACGCGGATCTCGGAAACAGGTGAGGTAACGCCTCAGCATTCCGCAGCAACGCCGGCAGAAAGTGAGGAAATGCCGGTTTATCTTTACCCTTGGCAAGTTGAAGGACTTTGTCTAGACGCTGTAGAGGCAATGCAATTTTTGCAAGCATTACCCCTGGGAAGTGTGAGTGAGGAAGACTCTTTTTTAGGGGCGGATTTGCGGTTTTGGTCACATTTGGCAAGATGGAGTTTAGATTTACGGGCAAGGTGTAAATTTTTACCGGCACTTCAACACAATACAGATAATTCCGCAGCCGGCACCTGGCAACCGCTACTAGACAGCGCCGCCGATCAAGGGCGTCTGGAACGCTTTTTAAAACAAATGCCGGCTGCTTGTCGGACATATCAGGTGAATGGGGAATGGGGCAATGGGCATGGGGCATGGGGCATGGGGAATGGGGGATTAGAAAGAGAAACGACAGCCAATTCCCAATCCCCAATGCCCAATTCCCAATTCCCAATAGCAGTGAATTTACCAACCACTCCTCAAGAATTGCTGTGGGGATTTTTGCAAAGTACCATTGATGCCCAAGTGCGACAGGTGGCGAAAAATCAAAGTGTGCCGGCATTCGTAACGCCGCTTCGGGAGTGGTTGCAAGCGTTGGGTTCGCAGTCTGCTGAGGTGAAAGCGCCGGCAATGGCGACGGAACGTTTGGAGGCTACACTCAAGGCTTGGATGGTGCCGGTGCAGCATCATTTGGCGGGACAGCAGTTATTTCGCACGTACTTTTCACTTCACCCACCGGCTGCCGGTGAGAAAGAGTGGATACTGGCGTATGGTTTGCAAGCTGCTGACGATCCGACTTTTGTTGTCGATGCTAAGACGATTTGGAGTCATCCGGTTGAACGCTTTGTTTATCAGGGGCGAATTGTTGAACAGCCGCAAGAAACGCTGCTGAGGGGATTGGGTGTGGCTTGCCGGCTTAATGCTGCGATTGAACCGAGTTTGGAGGAGGCGTCTCCCCAGTTTTGCCGGCTGACACCGCTACAGGCGTATGAGTTTCTTAAGAGTGGTGCTTGGCGGTTTGAAGATAGCGGTTTGGGGGTTATTTTACCGGCAAGTTTATCAAACCGGGAAGGATGGGCGAGCCGGCTTGGGTTAAGCATTCGAGCGGAAACGCCGAAAATTAAGAAAACTGAGCGGTTGGGATTGCAGAGTCTGCTGAGTTTCAAGTGGGAATTAACCATTGGCGGGCAAAATCTCTCTAAGGCAGAGTTTGAGCGCTTGGTGAAGTTGAATTCTCCCTTGGTGGAAATTAATGGCGAGTGGGTGGAGTTGCGCCCGCAGGATGTGAAGGCGGCGCAAAATTTCTTTACCAGTCGCAAAGATCAGATGGAACTGTCTTTGGAGGATGCGCTGCGGCTGGGGACGGGTGATTCGCAGATGATTGAGAAGCTGCCGGTGGTGAGTTTTGAAGCCGGTGGCAAGCTTGAGGAGTTATTTGCGAACCTGACAACCAATCGCGCACCAGAGGCGATCGCTACGCCAGAAAGTTTCCGAGGTGAATTGCGCCCTTATCAATCTTTAGGTGCCGGCTGGCTGGCATTTTTGGAACAGTGGGGCTTGGGTGCTTGTCTGGCGGATGATATGGGGTTAGGAAAAACCGTTCAGACGATTGCGTTTCTGCTTCACTTGCAAGAGCAAGATGCACTGGAATCGCCGGTGCTTTTGGTTTGTCCAACCTCAGTTTTAGGTAATTGGGAGCGCGAAGTCAAGAAATTTGGCCCGACATTGAAAGTGATGGTGCATCACGGAGATAAACGCGCTAAAGGAAAGGCGTTTGCCAGTGCAGTTAATGGCAAAAATTTGGTGATTACGAGCTATCCGTTGGTGTATCGTGATGCCAAAGATTTGCAAAGTGTTTCTTGGCAAGGGGTGGTTTTAGATGAGGCGCAGAATATTAAGAATTCTGAGGCGAAACAGTCGCAAGCGGTGCGGCAATTAGAGACTCAATTTCGGATAGCCTTAACCGGCACTCCGGTGGAAAACCGGCTGCAAGAATTGTGGTCAATTTTAGATTTTCTGAATCCCGGATATTTGGGGCAGCGGAATTTCTTTCAGCGCCGGTTTGCGATTCCGATTGAGAAGTATGGGGATACCTCGTCGTTGCAAACGTTGCGTTCGCTTGTGCAACCGTTTATTCTGCGCCGGTTAAAAACGGATCGTACGATTATTCAAGATTTGCCTGAGAAGCAAGAAATGACGGTATTTTGCGGTCTTTCTGCGGAACAAGCTTCTCTCTATCAAAAGCTAGTTGATGAGTCTTTGGCGGAGATAGAATCAGCGGAAGGAATTCAGCGACACGGCATGATTTTAGCGCTGTTGGTGAAGCTTAAGCAAGTTTGCAATCACCCGGTTTTGTTTACAGGAAAACCTGAGAAGTCAAAGGGTAAAAGTTCAAGCGAGGGTGGGAAAACTGCTAAGTTGGCAACTAATGCCGGTTTGGCGGGAATTAGCACGCAGCAATCTGGAAAGCTTCTGCGCTTACAAGAAATGCTGGAGGAAGTTTTAGCGGAAGGTGATCGGGCTTTAATCTTTACGCAGTTTGCTGAGTGGGGCAAGTTGCTTAAACCGCATTTGGAAAAACAGTTTGGGCGGGAAGTTTTGTTTTTGTACGGCAGCACCGGCAAGCAGCAGCGTGAGGAGATGATTGACCGATTTCAGCATGATCCGCAAGGGCCGAGAATTATGATTTTATCGTTGAAGGCTGGAGGAACTGGGCTGAATTTAACGCGGGCAAATCATGTTTTTCACTATGATCGCTGGTGGAACCCTGCGGTGGAAAATCAGGCGACTGATCGGGTATTTCGGATTGGTCAAACGCGGAATGTTCAGGTGCATAAGTTTGTCTGCAACGGCACTTTGGAGGAAAAGATTCATGACATTATAGAAAGCAAAAAGGCGCTAGCTGATCAAGTTGTGGGGGAAGGTGAGCAGTGGTTGACTCAAATGGATACGGATCAGTTGCGTAATTTGTTGTTGCTTGATCGCACTGCGGTTATTGATGAGGAGGGGGATTGAAGGATTTGGGGTAGTTTTTGGTGAGGAAGGAGGGAAGAGTTTTTTAACCGCAGATAAACGCAGATAAACGCAGATGGATATTCTCATTTAGTGTAATTTGTGGGTGAGGAGGGAGGGAAGAGTTTTTTAACCACAGATGCACACAGATGCACACAGATGAAAGCGTAGCGTGCCGGCAGGCATATACAGATAAATACAGATGAGTGCAGATGAGTTTTTGGGCTTAATTTAATAGTTGAGCGGGATAAGAAAAATATTCTATAGGGAAGGAGAGAAAATGACTGGAAGCAATATTCAGGTTAGTCGTGAGTGGTGGGTGGAACGGTGGTTGGAGTTGTTGGATTCTTACCGTTTTAAGAAGCGCTTGGAAAGGGCGAGGGTTTATGCAAGGGAGGGTAATGTTCTCAGTATTGAATTTAAAGGGCCAAAAGTATTAGCTAGGGTTCAAGGCACTGATCCTGAACCTTATCAAGTTTCTTTGTCTATGGATGCTTTTACCGATGAAGAGTGGAGTTATGTGATTGAGACGCTATCGGAAAAAGCGCTATTTTCGGCTAAAATGCTGGCAGGAGAAATGCCACAAAATATTGAACAGGTTTTTATTAAAAATGGGTTAAATTTGTTTCCCTACCGGCTTGATGATATTCGCAGCCGGTGTAGCTGTCCGGATAAGGCAAATCCCTGCAAACATATTGGGGCAATTTATTATCTTCTGGGTGATCGCTTCAGTGAAGATCCGTTCGTTTTGTTTCAACTCCGGGGACGCAGCAAAGAGCAAATTATTGATGCGCTACGCTTGTTGCGAGGGAAGGGAGAGGGAGAGAATGGAGGAGAGGGGGAAAAGACTCCTTTTCCTGCCTCTAGCTCTATGCCTCAAATCGAGCAGTTTTGGCAATATAATGAGCAACTGGAATCTTCTCTGGTTGTAATTGCGCCGGCACCCAGCAGTGAAACAATTTTAGATGTACTTGGTCCCATTCCTTTACCATCGGATGGTAGTGAAAATTCTCGCTCAAATAATGCGAATGCGACTGTGCCGGCTGTCATGCAGTATTTAAAAACGGTTTATGCTGAGGTTAGCCAGCAAGCCATTTTATCGGCAATGACAAATGATTCTTGAAGTAAAGGCGGGTTGATCTTGCGTATTGTGGCAAGAATAGAGGTTTTTAAATTAACCACAGATAAACACAGATAAACACAGATGGTTTATATAAATTTATCTGATCAAGTACGCTAACCCGCCTCTTGAATTAAAGTCTAGCCGTTTTTGTGTCGAGAACCTTCGCGCAAGTTTTCACGATATTCTTCCCGATCTTTTGAGTCTTGGAGGTGTCGCTGCATTAGTTCTATGATATCGTCCATATCCTCCTCGATCTCAAAGACAACAACCCGACAATCTTCATCGTAGAGGTCTTTATCTCCCTGTAAATTAACCTCCAAATCATCAAATTCTTTGAGGTTGATATCTTTACCTAGACCTAAGCCAATAATGATAAATTTGACAATTCTTTCATCATCTATTTTGGCACAAGTCTGTTTCAGCAAGGTTTTAAATTCGGGAAGATCGTCAAACCCACCATCAATGTAGATGATAAAGAATGCGCCTTTTGATTTGCCTTCCTGAATATCCTGAAGCGTTATTTTTTCGCGTCCATCAAACCAATTTTCTAAACACTTACGCAATGCCGGCGCGATATGGGTGTTGGCATCTGGGTTATTTTCCAAAAACAGAGAACGAACTTGTTCTGGGATGGAAACTTGACGGATCTGGCCTCGAAATCTGCGCCGGTTAAAGGTTGTGATAGCAACTTCTTCACAGACCTTTAAATCTGGGTTGTCTTTGGGACGTCTGGTTAAAATTTGCCCAACATGACCCATTACGAGTTCTTCCATTTGCTGCCAGCGGCTTTTGTTACTGCCAACATCTTTTAAACTCATGGAAGCGCTTTGATCGATGAGAATAAATACGTCACGGTTGTAAATTCTTTCAATTGGTTCGGCCATCATATCCTCCTGCAAAAATGCTTGTTTTTCTCGAACCCAAGTTAGATTGAAAACTTGTTGGTAAATCGGATTTGTGACTTTCAGGAGACCCTCTTCTTTTGTCACTAAACCTGAGATAATTAATTCCCACTGTTCAGA